>NZ_DANC01000034.1:17306-26274 GCF_002499755.1 Methanoculleus sp. UBA291
GGTTCAATCGACCCGCTGACCCGGCTCGTGATCACGAACGCGATCTACTTCAAAGGAACCTGGGTCGAACGGTTCGACCCCGCCGAGACAATGGAGGAGGAGTTCCGGGTCGGACCGAACGAGACGGTGACCGTCCCGATGATGCACGGGAAAACCATCTATCCCTACGCAGAGACCGATACCTTCCAGGCGCTCGAGATGCCGTACGCGCACGGGAACGAGACCGAACTCGCGATGCTCGTCCTCCTCCCCAGAGAAGACAACCTGACGGCTGCGGAGGAGAGTCTCGATGCAGAGAAGGTTATGGACCTGCGAGAGTCCCTGACCTCCCGGCAGGTCGAGGTCTTCTTCCCGAAGTTCACACTGGAGACGGAATACGGCCTCCCCCCGACGCTTGCGGCGATGGGGATGTCCACGGCGTTTGACGAGGATGCCGCCGACCTCTCGGGGATGGACGGCACGAGAGACCTCTTCATCACCGGGATCTTCCACAAGGCGTTCGTCGACGTGAACGAGGAGGGCACCGAGGCCGCGGCCGCGACCGGCGTTGTGGCGGGGGGAGGCGGCATACGGTCGGAGACCCCACCCGTCTTCCGTGCGGACCACCCGTTCGTCTTCCTCATCGTCGAGAAGGACTCCGGGACGGTCCTCTTCATAGGAAGGGTCGTCAACCCCATAAGTCCGTGACGGGCGCGGAACGGGGGCTGCTCTCCCCCCCTCCGCCTCAAGAGCGCGATTGGCGACGATATCGCGGCCGGGAACGCTCCCCGGGCGTTCTCCCTGAAAAAATCACGAAGACCGGAGCCGGGAGAGTATCCGGAGTTTCTTTGCAAGCGCCGCGTCCGCCGCCCGCCGGACCCCGGCCTTCATCTCCTCGAAATCTCTTTTGTTCTCGTCCACGACCTTTTTGACCGGGGTGTAGGCCGACTCCCGGAACCGGGGCGAAAAGTCCCGGATCTCGCCGCCGACCGAGAGGACCGACTCGGGCTTTCCCGTTTCAACGTAGCCGACCTCGCGCATGGCGACCCCTGCGGACTCCACGACCCGCTGGATCTCGGGCGCAACCTCCGGCGGCGCGACGACCAGGAGGGCGTCGAGGGAGACGCCCAGGTAGTCGATCTCGAGGGCGTCGAGCATCGCGAGGACTTCCGGCTGGACGAGCGTGCGGAGTTCGTCCTCCACGACGACGATCCGGCAGCCGGCAGTCTCGGCCATCTCGTAGGCGTCGCCCCGGAGCCCGCCGTTCGTGACGTCGGTCATGGCGTGGATGGCGGGGAGGACGCTATCCGCAAGGAGCGCCTCGCAGGCCTTGAGGAAGTGGAGGTTGATCGTCGCATCGACCACCTCCGGGAACCCGGAGTAGATCGCAGCGGTGGCGATCGTCCCTCCGCCGGCGCCCTCGGTCATGAGGAGAACGTCCCCCGGGGCGATCTGTTTTCTCGCGGTGAGGTGCCGGGCGACGCCGACGGCGCCGACGCAGCCCGTCATCCGGGAGCCGAGGACCATGTCCCCGCCGATGCGGAGGGTGGAGCCGGTCACGAGCGGGACGCCCATGGCTTCCCCGACGGCGGAGACCCCCGCCGTGTAGTCGAATATCTTTGCGACGTCGCCGTCGTCGGCGACGTGGATATCGGAGAGGAGTGCGACGGGTTTTGCGCCCATCACGTAGACGTCCCGGAGCGTCGCCCGGGTGACGTGGAACCCGGCGAGGAAGGGGAAGTCGGAGAGGCGGGAGTGCATCCCGTCGACGGTGGCGATGATGTAGTCGCCTTCAGCACGGACGGCTCCGGCGTCGTCCATCTCGTCGACGCCGACCGCGGCGTTCGTCCGGCCGATGATCCGGGCGAGCTGCCGGTGGGCGAAGAAGTCCCCGGACCCCCGCGACCCGACGCCGAACTCACCCATCGTCGAGCCGGAAGGCTCGTAGACAAAGAGGTCGCCGGAGAGCCCGGTCGAGTTCTTCGCTTCGGCAAGGACCGCCCGAGCAAATGCCCGGGCATAGGCGGGGGTTATGCGGTTATGCTTGACGGTAAGAACGTCCTCTGCGAGAAGGCGCACGATCTCGTCGTCGGGGGTGCCGGCGGCAAGGTGCCGTCGGCTGATCTCTTCTACATCCATTGTAGAAGTGATCGGTGCAAAACCACATAAAGGGAGAGGCAAAGATTCAAACGGGTCCGGGCCGAACGTTGAAGGGTTAGTGGGTGTGCAGATGATCGCCGCATGTTCTATCGCCGGTTCCGATTCGGGGGGCGGAGCGGGCATCCAGGCCGACTTGAAGACATTTACGGCGCTCGGGGTCTACGGGCTGACGGTCGTAACCGCGGTCACAGCCCAGAACACCCGCGAGGTGCGGGGGACCTGGACGCTCCCGTCGGACGCGGTGCGGGCTCAAATCGAGGCGGTCGCCGACGGCTTCTCCGTCGGGGCCTGGAAGACCGGGATGCTTGCCGACGCCCCGGTGGTCAGGACGGTCGCGGAGGCCCTGCCGGAGGGGGCCGCGCTCGTCATCGACCCGGTGATGGTCTCGACGTCGGGCCACCGGCTGCTTGCGGAGGATGCGATAGCGGACCTCGCGGAACTGCTCATCCCCCGGGCGGCAGTCGTCACCCCGAACCTTCCGGAAGCGGAGGTGCTGGCGAGGATGCGGGTTACGACCCTCGAAGATATGGAAGAGGCCGGACGGCGGGTCCTGGACCTCGGGGCCCGGGCCGTGGTGGTGAAGGGCGGGCACCTTGCCGGCGACGCGACGGTCGACCTCTTCGTCGACCGGGACGGGGTGACGGGGGGTTCCGGGCCGCGCTACCCCCATTCGGTGCACGGGTCCGGGTGCTGCTTCTCGGCGGCGCTCACGGCACACCTTGCCCGTGGAATGGATGCGCGCCATGCATTCGAGGCGGCCCGGGAGTTCATCGATACGGCCATCCGGGAGGCTACGGGAGGTCCCGGACCCATCAGGATTGTCAATCCTGGAGGAACAATTCTTCGGGGGGATTGAAATAACATTTCATCATTCCGGCAATATTTTACCTATTTTTTCCAATTCGTTTCCAGGATTGTTCTTTTTTATCACCAGTCTAAATCCCGATAAAAACCCAATATTGCTGACATTATCCATTAGAAATGAAAAAAAACCATATGATTGTACGAACAAAATACGGTAAATTAATAACTGGTTGTTTGTAATTACTCTTAGAATGGATGAGATTGACGATGCGATACTCCGGGAGCTGCAGAGAGACGGGCGGATGTCTATGGCAGAACTTGGCTCGATGCTGGGTATTGCACCGTCGACGGTCTTCAAACGCATTGAGAAACTGAAGAACGCCGGTATCCTCGAGCGGTTCACGATTGTCGTCAACCAGAAGTGTTTCGAGCACACGCTGGTTGCTTTTCTGAATGTCAGGGTTCACCCGGACGGAAAACAGGAAGTCGAGGAGTTCATGCAGGACCTTCCGTACATCCTTGAACTCTATGAGGTGCTTGAGCCCGGGGACTTCTTCGTCAAGGTCCGGGTACAGAACATATCCGAGCTGAAGCGGAACGTTCTCGTCCCTCTCTCCAGCCTCCGGGGCGTGGAGGATATTCAGACGATCATCTCGGTGAGAAAGATCAAGGAACAGACATAGGTGGAACTGAATGCAAATTATGCAGATTGAGACCATGCAGCAGATGCTCGCGATTGTGACGCTGCTCCTCGGGGCGCTTCTGATTGCCGTCATCTTCAACGCCTACCGGATCGTGCGGCAACCTACCCTGCTCCTCTTCATTTACGGGCTTTTTACGCTGATCATGGGGATCACGTTTGCGGACCTGGTGAGCATCTTCACACCCGATGCCTTTATCGTCGCCTGGTCGGCGGTCTTCTCCCGCATCGTGGTCCTCCTCGGTCTCTGTGTGATGGCTTACGGAATCCTGAGAGGGTAATATGCGTACCGGTACTTCGTTTGCACGGGACTGGCAACTGATCAAGGTAGCCCGGTCTCTGCGGCGCCACGACGTTACCGGGCCACTCGTACAATGCCTCCTCCGCGACGCCTCCCCGGACCTTGTAGCGCGGGTCACCGCCATCGCCGGGCGGCTCGGTGAGAGGGATGGAACGGCGCTCCTTGCCCACACCGAGGAGCGGTTCGATCCCCCCACCCTGATGGAGGGGCTCCTCCTGACCTGGGGGGTCCCCTGCGAGCCGAGAGATTCCACCGACGGGGGCGTGACGATCACCATCAGCGGCGACGGTGCGGCGACGGCTATCCGGACGACCTTCGCGGACGAGCGGGTGGCCGTGCCCTATCTCGCCGGCTATGCCCGGGCGCTCCAGAAGGATGCGGTGCTCGAGCCCGGCAGCGGTAGCGGGATGACGATCCGGTTCCCGCCCTGCGATGAGTGAGGCGGGTTCCCGCCCGACGACGTCCTGCTCTCTTATCGTCTTTCGGAACGCTTTTGCAAACAGTTATCTCTCCGGCACGTCAGGTTACTGGTGAAGCATTTGTCGAACGAGGGATGCACATGGAGATGGAATGTATGCGGACATGCCAGAGTTGCGGGATGCCGATGGGTGCGGAGGGCGATTTCGGAACGGAAGCGGGCGGCACGCCCTCGACGGAGTATTGCGTGTATTGTTACCGGGACGGGGCGTTCACCGAGCCCGACATCACCATCGACGGGATGGCGAAAAAATGCGGGGCGATCATGTCGGAGTTGTACTCAATTCCTCCGGAGAAGGCGGTGAACTTTTCGAAGGAACAACTCTCGTGCCTGAGGAGGTGGGCGGGAAGGGAGATTGCATCCTGCGGGAGCTGCGGGATGCCCCTTGTCCGGGATGAGGACGCCGGGACGGAGGCGGACGGGTCGCGGAGCACGAGTTACTGCACCTACTGCTACCGGGACGGGAGGTTCACCGAGCCCGACCTGACGCGGGAGGAGGCGGTCGGGAAGTATGCGCCGATGATGGCCTCACACCTCGAGATACCGGTCGATAAGGCAACGGAGATGGTGCGGCGGTACCTCTCGACGCTGCCGCGGTGGCGGGAGTAAGGTTTCAGGTCCCGGGTGAACTCTTATATCTCTCCCCGTCCCACCATCGATACAGGAGGAAGGGAGCGTGAGTCTACGTGCCGGGCTGCTTGAAAGAAGGGAAGAGATCCTCGCGGTCGCAGCCAGACACGGGGTCCGGCGAGTCAGGATCTTCGGGTCGGTCGCACGGGGGGAGGAGACTCCGGCAAGCGATCTCGACCTCCTCGTCGAGTTCGAGCCGGGGAGGAGCCTCCTCGATCACATCGCTCTCGCTCAGGACCTGGAGGATCTGCTCGGCCGCAAGGTCGATGTGGTGACTGAGAACGGGTTGCACTGGTATATCAGGGACCGCATCTTCCGGGAGGCCGTGCCGCTGTGAAGGACGAACGGCTGTATTTCATCCATATACTTGAATCAATCGACAGGATAGAGAGTTACACCCACAAAGGGCGGGACGCGTTCATGGGCTCCCCAATGGCACAGGACGCGGTGATCCGGAACTTTGAGATCGTCGGCGAGGCCGTAAAGCAGATCCCGGATTCCTTGAAGATGGAGTATCCGGATATCCCCTGGCGCCGGATCGCCGGCCTCCGTGACGTTCTGATTCATCAATATATGAGTGTGGACTTAGACGCCGTGTGGGCAATTGTTGAAGAAGAACTCCCCGAATTCAAGCAGACGGTTGCCGATATCCTCGCCAGACTGAAGGATCATTGACCCCGGCACATCTCCAGGCCGGAGCGCCCCGCTCATACCGCGGCTCCGGAGACCCGGACCCTGTCGATGATCAGGTCTTCTTCCGGCGGAACACCCCGACCTTCCCGACGTAGCGCTTCCACGTGCCCTTTGATCGTTTCTCTGCTGTTCTCCAGCGTCTCCTCGACCGTCTCCCCCGGGAATAGCGTCCGGAAAGCGCCGGAACTTCCGCCCAGAGCCCCCTCTTCAGCTCGTCGGATTACAACAGTAGATTCCATTTTTGACGCCCCGAGTACCTCAGAGACCGCATGCAATACCACATCTTGCCTGTCCCGGTCGGCTCTTAATTCTGTGTAATGGACCGGTGCCTCGTCAAGTTTCCGAAGGTGGCCGCGGTTCTCTTCGTACCGAGCCATACCGGGCCCTCGTGAGCGGGACCCGGTCGAACCAGTTAAGCGTACGGATCGGGGCGATCTGCCCCCACTGGATAACATCTATATGTTCCGGACCAATGTAAATATTACAGGATATGAACCCGGGAACCGATCTCTCTACCCAACTCATCCAGAAACGGGACGAAATTCTCTCTCTTGCACACCGGAGGGGAGCAAAAAACGTCCGGGTTTTTGGGTCGGTTGCACGAAACGAAGCCCGGACGGACAGTGATATTGATACCCTGGTCGATCTGGACCCCGACCGGAGTCTTCTCGATATGGGCGGTCTTGCCATGGATCTCTCCCGCCTGCTCGGTCACCCGGTCGATGTTGTGACCGAAGCAGGACTCCGAGAACGTATCCGTTCAAGGGTCTTACGAGAAGCGCGACCCTATGAGAGACGATCGCGAACGGATACTGGATATTCTCGAGGCTGTCGAACGGATTAGAGAGTGGCAGCCCGGGACCGTGAGTACTTCTACAATGATGAGCCGGCACAGCGTCCCGGGTGATCTACCATCTCCAGATCATCGGTGAGGCCGTACGGGGAATATCTTCGGAGTTCAGGGCTGCAAACCCCGATATCCCGTGGTCGGATATCATCGGGATGAGGAACGTCCTTATCCATCACTATTTTGGGATCGACCGGAATGCGGTCGAGCACGATGGCGTCGAAATCGAGAGGCGCTATGGAGGTTGAGCACGGGTGACACGAAAGAATGAGCAGCACGACGCGCGGGTTGGAGACACGGCGCTACGACCGGTCAACCCAAAAGACACCGGCTCTCAGGAACCGGACATCTCCTCGCTTCTTATCGATGTTCGCGACCTGATCTGCACGGCAAAGAGCCGCTGCTCTGACTGCGGTGAATGTAGAACTGGTCCTGCTGTACTGGCATATCGGCGGCCGAATCCATAGGGATATCCTCGGGGAACAGCGTGCTGCCTACGGGAGAAAGATAGTCTCGACATTGTCGCGAGAATTGGTAGCAGAGTACGGACCGGGATACAGCGACAAAAATCTCTGGCGGATGATCAGGTTTTCCACCCTGTTTCCATCGGGGATCGGGAGACTTCACGGCCGGAACTAGATCGATTCGGCAGAGGCCTTCCGCCGGGCTCGTCTCCCGGGGCGGCAGCTCCCGGATTGTGGTGTCAGTGACTCCACAATTCCACGTTGTGGGAGATCTACTGACGTCCTGCCTGTTCGTACACCCGGAGGAACTCTGCCCGTGGAATTCCTGCCTAGCGTGCGGATGGCTCGCAGGGTCGAGCCCTTGAGTCTCGCGTGGTTCAGCATCGTGAGCGGCGTCGTTGTGCCGTCCGGGTTGTCGCGAACGAGTGCGATGTGATTGCCCGTCCTGACGACCTGAAATCCAAACTTCCAGAGTTTTGAGCACCTTCCTCTGCGGGGCGTCGTGCGGGAACTTCATCTAGATGGCGACCTCGGCAACGAAGGTCTCCGTACTATCGTTGTTCTCAAATGCACTGTCCCCGAAGGTTTCGATGTGGAACCGGATGGCGGACTTTACCTCGGCAAGCGCCTCATCGTAGGTGTCCCCCTCTGCGATGACAGCCCCTTTCAAACCCAGGGGGTAGGCAACATAGCCGTCCGGATGCTTCTCAACGATGGATCTTCAAGGTCTTCATGGTCTCATCCCTCCTGTAGTGACGTGCAACCGGAACACAGGCGGTTCGTCCCGGTCTCCCGTACTCCTGTATATGCAAACAGAGGGTAAATGCTCTTCTGTCCCTCGATGCCATCCCCGGATATCCCCGCCCGGGCTCCGGGAGAACCCCTGCCAGCACGTCCGTAAACCGGCCGGGTTCCCCGGAACACCCGCCTACCGGCTCCGGGTGGGCCAGTACCGGGTCATTCTCACGATCGAGGACGAATACCTCCTGATCCTCGTGCTGGAGGCGATGGTTCGAGAACCGGAGCTTGAGAAACCCGAAAGGGTTTCGAGGCGGGACACCGGAGCAGCATCTACCGGTAGGAGGCGATCAGAAAGATGGCTCGTCCGTATGATCTTCCGCACAGATCCGCTCTGCACAAACGACAAAATCCGTCGCCTTGGCGATGACCGAGACCACCTCTTCCCGCATAATGTTCCGGCAGATCGTGTAATCCACCTCCTCCCGGAGTTCTTCGATCAGGTTCAATGCCCGTCCGTGCTCTCGAGCGAGTTCACCGGTCTTGACGTATTCCGAACCGATCGCCGAGATCAATCCGGTATGAGTCTTTGGTTCTATGCCTTTTCGGCGCAGAAGAGCAAGGGCTGCAAGATACATCGCATAGTAGGCCCGATTGATTGAATCTTCGTAATGCCCCTCAGTGCAGAGGATACGTGCTGCATCGAGGCGCTGGTGCGATTTGACAAAAAGCGCCGTTATGACAGACCGATCATTCACTTAAACCGCCACGCCGTCATGAAGAACATGCCTGATGAAGGGGTACTGCCGGTGCGCTGCAACATCGGCCCGGGAGATGACCTTGACCGAGAGCCGCTCACCGGAGAGCATCAGCAGGTCGAAAGCAAGTCCTGTGAGATATTCACGAAGGCGAAAATCTTCCCCGGATGTAATCACAAGGATATCGATATCGGAGTCCGGCCGATCGTCCCCCCGCGCCACGGAACCGAAGAGTATGATCTCCTCTATTGCATCGCCGCACACTTCTCGTGCCTTTGCCGCGAATTCATGGACGACCGGTCGCTTGACCGAAAGCATACGGTGAGTAGTTGTGAATGCAGGGCCATAATGATTACTGATCGAAACTTCACGGCCGGAACTACCCCGGCTCGGCAGAGGCTTTCCCCCGGGCTCGA
>NZ_DANC01000034.1:26441-34119 GCF_002499755.1 Methanoculleus sp. UBA291
TCGAGGCGGGACACCGGAGCGGCATCTACCGGTAGGGAGGCGATCAGGAAACATAACCGTTCCCGGTCTTCTGCCGTCGGAACGGTGCGGTAGGAGGCCGTGCCTCCGGGATAACATGTATAGGCCCGACGGCACCGTATCTACTACAGGACATGAATCCGGGAACCGACATCTATACCCTTCTCGTCCAGAAACGGGACGAGATCCTCGCCCTCGCGCACCAGAGGGGGGCTAGAAGCATCCGGGTCTTGCTCAACGTAACTTATTCAGATCTTCAACAGTCATGCCGGCCTGTTTTAACTCGCGGGGGTGAAGGGGCGGAGCGAGAAGTCCCCGGTCAACAGGTACGGGGATGACACGGCACAACCCAAAGGGTTGTGCCGTGTGCTTCAGATGGTGAACTATACCCTCTGGAGCAACATCGCTGCTCTCTCGCAGACGAAGAAAAGGGGCCGAAAGATCGGCAGACTCCGGTTCAAGAGCGCATTCCGGTATCGGACGCTCAACTATAACCAGTTGGGGTTCAAGATCGACCGTGAACACAGCACGATCACGTTTTCGAAGATTGGAGCGATTCCATTCACGATGTATCGACTATATACCGGAAACGTAAAGGGTGTTTTGATCACTTGCTCCAATGATAAATGGTATGTGATCGTTCAGGCGGAACAGGAGATCTCTGAACCGAAACGAGAAGGGAGATCTGTCGGGATCGATGTCGGTCTGAACTCGTTTGCAGTCGATAGTGACGGTGCAGTGATCGAGAATCCCCGGTTCTATGAGCACTCGCTGAAGAAGATCAAGAAGATCCAGCAGAGCATTGCCCGGAAAAAACGGTTCTCGCAGAACTGGAAGAAGGCAAAAAGCGGACTGGAAAAAGTCTATGATCATATCACGAACCAGAAGAGAGATTTCCTGCATAAACTCTCCCGCCAGTACGTTGACATCTATGCAACGATCTGCGTTGAAGCACGGAAGACCCCCACGGGGTCTTCCTGACAGGAAACTCCCTCCTGGAGTTTCCGTGACCTGAATATCAAGTATCTCAAAGAGAAGGGTAAATCCCGCGGGCTTCGGAGGAGTATTCACGATGCATCGTGGGGACGATTTTTATTGTATCTCTCGTACAAGGCTGAAAGTGCTGGTACGAACCTCATCAAAGTCGATCCCCGGGATACGACGCAGATGTGCTCGAACTGCGGAAGCATCGTGAAGAAGAGTCTCTCCGAGAGAGTCCACGAGTGCTCATATTGTGGGTTTGTTGCTGATCGGGACTATAATGCTGCGGTGAATATTCACCGCGTGGGGATGGAACAGCCCTTTGAGCCACGGAAACTGCAGAGCAGTTTCCTGACAGGGAAATCTTCGATTTCCCGTGCTGTGGAGACGATGCCGCTACATCACATCTCGGTGATGCAAGTGTTGTCCATGAAGCAGGAAGCCCCGCCCTGAAGGGCGGGGTAGTTCACCCGACGATTCCCGAAGAACCTGTATGCACCGGAGAAATCCCGGTGCAGGGAGTCATCACGAATGTATCACGACAACAGAGGAACCGAACAGAAAACCGGGGGCGGCAGCCCGGACCCGAAGTGCCACCACGCGCTCCGCCAGGCCGCCACTGGTACTTCTTCACCGGAGGAGATAAGCGTGCCCCCGGAGCCGGTGCCGCTCTTCCTGGTGCCGCAGGCGGTCGCCGCCGAGATCCGGCGGCACAGCCGGGAGGTGCGGGAGATCTGCGTCCGGCGGACCCGGAACCACCAGTACATCGTCAGCGTCGAGTGGGGGCGGCCGTGACCCCGGAGAGTCGCAAACCTTTGGTTTTCTCCCGCTCCGGTCCTATCGGACCATCGCGCCCGGCACCCTCGCCTGTGCCTCGACCGGAGGGCTTCTTATTCTGGTCGAGCGGGGCCTGGATCGTTCCGCTCGTCTCGTTCCGGCGGGCGGCATGCGGGGAGGCGGCGAGTGCCCCCCTCTTTTCTCTCGTCCGGGAGGCGGGCATATGATTGAGGAGGGACGCCGGGTGGTCGGGAAGGACATGGTAATTACGCGACCGCGAACTATCGCCGGACATTTTCGAAGAAGGGCCCGTTCATCTCATATCTTTCATCGACCGCTGAAAGGAGTTCATTATGAACGGTTCCTTTCGAGAAATAGAGGGCCGTGATCACGCCGGCGTCTTTTGCCGCCTCAATCGCTGGAACGAAGTCGCTGTCACCAGAAACAATGATGGCGTAACGGATCTGGTGAGACCAACTTAACCTCACCAGTTCCACAGCCATGAGGATATCGACCCTCTTCTGTTCAAACGAGCCATCATGGTTTTTCCGGAGTTTTCCAAATCGCATCTGGAACCGGGGCAGGCTTTCAATAATTTCTCGAAATTTACAGTAGTTTCCATAACGTACCTTCTCGTTATCAGTGGGCAGTTCGCTCTGATACGGCATGCAGTCGTAGAAATAGGTACGCAGCCTCTCTTTATCGCCGCAAACGACGGTACAAAATTTTTCAAAATCGATCCTCATGCCGTCAGGAACCACTTTGGACAAATACCCGTTATCGATGAAAACAGCAGCCCGCGATATCATTAATCACTGAGGTTGTCCCAAAACCCCCTATGCTGGGAGGGGGACACCCAATCGCACCTAGCGGTGCTCATGCACCCGCCGTTCCGCCGGGCGCACCTCCCGATCCCTCCCCCCGTGGCGATATGCTGTCTTCCGCAGGAAGATAGCAGGAGCACCGTAAGGTGAGACTCCCGATGGGAAGCCGTTTCACCCTCCTTGCCCAGGATATAGTTCAGATGGTAGAAACCTCAGAGGTGAGTGTTCCGATCAGGATGTATGGAGGTTCATAGATCTTTTTGGGATGACCTCACTAAAAGGGCGATTGAAAAGAAGAAACTACCGTCCCGCAAGGGAACGGTAGCGTGTATAACAGATACACGTACTGCTCCATGCGAGAAGAATTTTTCGATCTTCAACGAGTCTTCGACGCGGGGACCGGGATGCAAAACCTACGGACACTTCTGTGGGAACGGATCGGAAGTCCACTGGTTTTGGCCGGGGTCACCGTCTTTGCCTCAAAAAGATCTTAGATCCATTGTCGCCCGGCCGGGTATGAATCATCCTGAGGGGATGCGGAGCCCCTCGCCAGGAGCGTGAATCTGAGCGGTTTTTTGCGAAGGGACCCGGGCACCAGCACTCACCGTTCCCCCCGGCTCAGTTCCTCTTCCAGTTCGTCCACCGTCGGCAGCCCGTCCCGCAGGTCCTCCGGGAGGCTGGTCGTCAGTTCGTATCCCGCGATCCCGATCGGCTTTTCCATGTCCCGGAGGGCGTACTCGGCAATGATGCGGTTTCTCGACTTGCAGAGCACAAGCCCGATGCTCGGGTTGTCGTCCGGGTGGCGGAGGAGGTCGTCGACCGCCGAGAGGTAGAAGTTCATCTTGCCCGCGTACTCCGGGATGAATTCGCCCACCTTCAGGTCGATCACCACGTAGGACCGGAGTTTCAGGTGGTAGAAGAGGAGGTCGATGTAGAAGTCCTGCCCGCCGACATCGAGCCGGTACTGGCTGCCCACGAACGCAAACCCCACGCCGAGCTCCAGCAGGAACTCGCGGATGTGGTCAAGTAGGGCCCGCTCCAGTTCACTCTCCCTGACCTTCTCTCCCATCCGGAGGAAATCAAAAACGTAGGGGTCCTTCAGGGTCTGGAGGGCGAGGTCCGACTGCTCCGCCGGGAGAGTCGCCGAGAAATTTGTCACCGCCCGCCCCTCTCGCTCGATAAGCCCGCTCTCGATCTGGTGGACGAGGACGTTCCGCGACCACCCGTTCGCGATGGTCTTGTGGATATACCATTCGCGCTGTTTCGGGTCCTTTACTTTATCGAGCAGCGTTACCGTATGATACCATGTAATTTGTGCAAGCACCTCTTGCACAAATTCAGGGTCGGGCCACGCCTCCGCAAACGAGCGCATATATTTCAAGTTCCTGGGAGAAAATCCCTTCATTTCGGGAAACTCCCTCCTGAGATCGGCCGAGAGGCGGTCGATCACCTTCGTCCCCCACCCCTCCTGCTCCTGCCTATGCAGGATCTCTCGCCCGATCTGCCAGTAGAGGAGGATCAACTCCCGGTTCGCTGACAGCACCGCGCGGGTCTGTGCTTCCCTGATCCGCACCTTCAGACCTGCGAGAAAAGCAGGATAATCCTCGGGGAGCACCTCACTCGAACCCATACCCGATCCTCCTCAGGTTCTCCCGGATCTCCCCTTCCAGCCGTGCCGACTCCGAAAACTGCTCCTCGAACGGCTCCCCGTCGTCCTCGACCTCCGCGTACCGCCCCGGCGTCAGGACGTGGCGATCTTCGGGGTCGGCCCTCTGCTTCCGCAATGCCGCTGCTTTCACACGCTGCCCTTCGAAGGCGCCCGAGATGAATTTGAGGAAGAACAGTCCGGGGGCCGTGCCATCCCAGTTTTTCTTGTTTCCGTTGTTTTTTGCCATTATCTCGCCCAAATGCAGTCCATACGTCTCCCCGCCGGTACAATCGGTCACGCTCGCGGCGTGCAGCCTCAAGTCTGGTGCCGCAAGTACGTATCCCAGGATTGAAGCCCGTGCTCTGCGAGGGTTTTGATGAGTGTACCGTAATCTTTGTTTTGCTAAATCTGACCGAACATAGCAAAAACTCATGCAGTGAGGGTATTTTCGTCACCGGTTGGTTCTGAGAGCATTACCGGATATTTTACCCGGGCAGGGCGCCTGACGACCGTATGGAGCATGTCGGTGATGCCGCAGGCCTTCACCGCAACCTGTAGACGTGCTGGCGATGATCAATTGCTATCAGGTACACTGTTCTTTCTCTTTCGTCGGGAAGGAATATCAGCCGATAACGCTTTGCAATCCGGGTTGCTTTCTTCCCGTGTAATGCACCTGAAAGCCAACCGCCTGTATTGAGGGGGTCTTGTTTCAGGCGTTGAAGTTTTTTTCCGAGTTCAATTATTACTTCTTTGTTGCCTTCGACCTTTGAGAGGCTCTCGACAAATGTATCGGTCCTCCGGATCGCCCATTCCATCAGGACAGCTCGCTGAGCAGGTCGTCTATCGAAGATATCTCCCGGAATCGTCCGGCTGCGATGTCTTCTTCGCTTTTTTGTATCTGCGCCATCGTTTCGGGGTTGCTGAGAATCTCAACGGTATCAAGAAGGGCGTCAAGATCTTCCCGCCGGACCATTGTCTCCTGTATCTTTTTGATTTCAAGATAGAGTTCATCGATGGTGACAGCCGGAGTCATGAGTAGTAGTAACCGTCTGTTCAAATAAAAGTATTCTGGAGGTGGCGAGTGCCTTTCTCATGATGGCGGTCGTGGTCGCCTTTGCCAGGGAGCACGGCGTTATAACCGCTGTAGGCTAATGCATCGATTGCTCCGGAGGCATCGGAGAAGATCCAGTACCGTGAGAAGATCCGGTACCGTAATCTCCTCGATCTCGCCCATCGCGGTCTGTTGGAAGCGGTCGGTGCGAAAAGGGTAGAAAATACGTTTTAGCCCGATCACATCCCGGGAAAGCCTGATATGATGATAGCGTCTGACAGATGATGGACATTTATCAGACATATCGGGCATCTTCGGTTTCTGAGTGCCCGCTATCTACCACCTGAGGTTGAGAGAATCGGTATTTCGTAGGGGGTTGAAACGCCACGGCTTCACCTCACCCCTCTCCTTTATTCCGCTCCCGGACCAGCCGGGCGTCCCGGGGATCGATCCCGGTCGGTCTCCCGCGGATGAGGGCGAGACCTGGGAGAATGCAGCGGAGCCGAAGCTTTCCGGGTGCCGGGGGAACTATTGTCGGACTGAGGGCGACACCGGGGTATTTGATAAAAAAAAGGCGTTTGTCCGTTCCGCCCCGGTCGTGGCTCAGGCGGCAGAAAGACTGTACCGTGTTCCAAACAGGGTGTATCGGCGGTTTTCAGATTGTTTGGGGATGGTCTAGACAAAAAAGATGGAGGTTCTAGTGAAATTAGAACGCCTTTGTCGACCCTTTAACAAGCTTGTCTTCAAAGGTGTATTCGCATTTAATGACCCCTTTATAGTCTAGATTCCTCTTCAGTTCTACATGCCCAACGTAGGACCTCGGGTCTCCGGGTTCGAGCACACCCATGGTGATAGTCTTGGTCACCTTCTTATCTTTCTGTTTTGAGTCTGTCGGCGTCATCTCGATGATCAGTTTAAAGTCGTACGCCGTCGCCTCTCCCCGGTTCTGCACCTCTCCGGAAACCTCTATGAGCCCACCCTGCTGGAGCATCTTTGTCTCGGTAATACCCACATAGATGTCGGGTTTGCCTTTTTTGAGGGTTTTCTTGACCGTCGAGGTCTTATTTGCGGATATCGTAATCGTGGAGTTGCTTTCCAGATATCCGAGCATCGTCACGAGAAGGTTATGCTTCCCCGCAGAAATGTTCGTCAGCGTGAGGGGAGCGGTTCCCATCTTTTCGCCGTCCAGATACACCGTGGCGCCCCAGGGGTCCGACGAAATTGTGACGCTTCCGTACCCGGGAGTGGGCGTCGGCGTCGGTGTGGTTTTTCCCTGAGCGGTTACGCCGGGCTGGTTTGCGGGGTTCGTGCATCCGGCCGAGAACAGCGCGAGGATCAGCAGACAGATGAGAACGGTTTTGTATCGCATGAACAGCATACTGGTGCTCCCATAGTTTAAAGGTTATTGTTCTTTCCCGGGGACGAATATTGCACTCAACCATTTTCGGGGAAGAAGAAGGGGTATTTATGCCACGCTGCCATTTAGGAGTGAATAAGCCATAACAATCAAATAGCATCACCCTCCGAGCATCTTCACCAGCACCGCCACGACCCCGCCGACGATCCCTCCGGCCCCGGCGCTCACCGCCGACAGCCGCCGCTCCTCGCACCTTACGGTGCTCCCGCTCTGCTCCTGCGGAGCATCGCGTCTCGAAACCCTCCGGGTTTCTCAAGCTCCTGCCCCGCACCTTCGGTGCTCATGCTCCGGCCCTTCAGGCCATCGCACCCTGCGGCCAGTCGCTCTTCTCCGGCTTTCTCCGCCCGAGAGCCGCTCCAGCGCCCGAATCCTGGCCTCGAACTCCTCAAGTCGCACCTTCGGTGCTCCCGCTCCGGTTCTAACGAACCATCGCGTCCTGCGCCTCCATCCGCTGCAGCGCCCGGCAGATCCACTTCACATCCCGGTTCGTCTCGTAGATAAGTTCCCTGGTGGTCTTTTCCCCGGTCATCCTGGTAACCCTCCGGAAGAATATGGAACGGCGGAGAGAAAATGCCTGACCGTAAGGAATATATCCCATAATCGGAGCCCGTTTTGCCCTCCCCGATAAAGTCAGGCTGATACTCTCCCGCGTCCACCCTATAAGTGTCTGTCATATTCCCGGGAGCATGCAGGCTGCGGAAGATGCTTCGCATCTTCCCATCAGGCACGACCAGAGGGTTGTGCCGTGAGGAGTGAAAAACCATGGCAGACTTCGTTCAGAAGACCGTGAACAGGACGGCGGTCCGGGACCTTGCGGTCCCGATCGTCGACGTAACGTCGTTCGAAAACCTCATCGAGAGCGTCATCGCCGACAACCCGTTCGGGTGCGTCGGGTATACCGGCCGCGACGGCGAGCCCGTCGCTGCAATCGTCCGGAACCGCGAGCACTACACCGCGAAGGT
>NZ_DANC01000056.1:0-8557 GCF_002499755.1 Methanoculleus sp. UBA291
GGGAACCCCTGCACCTGCGGGCGGAGTTATCCGCTGCTCGAGAGGGTGGAAGGACGGGTGCAGGACTTCATCGTGACGAAGGATCATCGGCTCATATCAATGACGGCGGTGAACATGCACTCCAGTGTCTTCGACAACGTTGCACAATTTCAGTTCTACCAGAGTAAGAAAGGAGAGGTTCTGATGCGGATCGTGAAAAAACCGGGGTATACCTACCGGGATACGGAACGCATCCTCCGCGAACTCGGAAGAAAGTTTGAAAACGGCGTGGACGTGACCATCCGCTTTGTCGGCAAGATCCCCCGCACCCGGCGCGGCAAGTACCGGTTCCTGATACAGGACCTGCCGTTAGATCGGTGGGGCCATCTGATCTGAGAGGCCGTGCACAGGGCTACATGAGGGGGGAACGACGAGAGTTACCCTGCCGGATACACCAGAACGGCCTCTTTCCTCTCCTGGAGACGGCGGTCCGGATCTTCAGGATCATGGGCCGAGCCCCTCGACGCGAGGAGGGGGTGGTTGACGCCCTTCTGTCCAGTGCCACATCCCGCTCTCCCCGCTCGATGGATGCGGAAGCCCGGATGGCCCCGACGTCGCCCGACCCGGTCCCGGTCCCGGTCCCCGGCGCATAACTCAATTCTCGCCCGTTTTTCCGGTCGTTCTGCCGGGGGCCGGCCGGCGGATCACGGCCGGAACCGCAATACCCTCATTACAAATGATGACAGATAGGTAAATGAGAGGAGTGTAAACAAGTGTCCGCGATTCCAGAGGAAGAGTATCTCTATAAATGTACGTCCGCCTGTGCGGGGTGCAGTTCTTCCCTGTGTCTGCGCTACGTGCTCAAGGCGGCCGGTCCCGATACCGTTCTGGTCGTGCCCGCCTGCTGCACCAGCGTCATCCAGGGGGCCTACCCCGGCACGGCGATGAACGTGCCCGTCTATAACATAGCATTTGCCGCAGCCGCCGCCTGCGCCTCCGGCATGAGCAACGCTCTCCGGTCGCTCGGGAAAAAGACCAACGTCATCGTCTACGCAGGCGACGGCGGAACGGTCGATATCGGGCTCCAGTCGCTCTCCGGGGCCTTTGAGCGCGGGACCGACTTTCTCTACATCTGCTACGACAACGAGGCGTACGGCAACACCGGCATGCAGCGGTCGGGTGCAACGCCCCTCGGTGCGCGCACCACCACGACGCCCGGCGGCAAACCGACGCCGAAAAAGGACCTCGACCGGATCGTCGAGGCGCACAACCCGCCCTACATGGCGACCGCCTGCAGCGCTTACCCCATCGATCTCTACAAGAAAGTGAAGAAGGCGCTCTCCGTCGAGGGGCCGAAGTTCATCCATATCCTTGCGCCGTGCCCGCCCGGCTGGCGCTACCCCACGGAGAAGACGGTCGAGATGGGGAAACTTGCGGTGAAGACCGGGACGTGGATCCTCTACGAACGTGAGCTCGGAAAACTCGCGATCAGCGGCCCGTCGAAGACGGCGATGAAGAAACCCGCACCCCTGGAAGATTACCTGCGGGGCCAGGGCCGGTTCAAGAACTTAAGCCAGGAAGTCTTAAACGAGATGCGTCAGCAGGTGGAACGGAACATCCAGCGGTTTTCCCGCGAGGAGGCAGGCGCATGCTGACGATTGCAACCGGCAACAAGGCGGTTGCCGCCGCGGTGAGGAACGCAAAGCCGGGCGTCGTCGCCGCATACCCGATCACCCCCCAGACCGAGATCGTGGAGCAGATCGCGGAGTACGTCAATTCAGGAGAACTCGACGGCCGGTACATCCCGGTGGAGAGCGAGCACTCGGCCATGGCCGCCTGCATCGGGGCGAGCGCCGGGGGCGTCCGCACCTTCACGGCGACGAGCTCGCACGGTCTCCTTTACATGCACGAGATGATCCACTGGGCGGCGGGCGCGCGCCTCCCGATCGTCATGGCGAACGTCAACCGGGCGCTCGGGCCCGGGTGGAACACCTGGGCGGAGCACAGCGATGCCTTCTCCCAGCGCGACACGGGGTGGCTGCAGGTCTTTGTGAGCACGGTCCAGGAAGCCTACGACACCACCCTGATGGCGTTCCGGATCGCCGAGAACGAGGGCGTCCTTCTCCCCGTGATGGTTAACCTGGACGGGTTCGCGCTCAGCCACATCATGCAGTCACTGGAGACCGTGGAGGTCGGCGATTTCCTGCCCCCCTACCATCTCCCGCACGCCGTCGATACAAAGAACCCCTGTGTCTACGGCCCCATGACCTTCTCGAATGATTACTTCAAGTTCCGCTGGGATATCGAGCGGTCGATGCGCGATTCCCGGGGCGTGATCGCGGACGTCGAGCGCGAATTCGCAGAGCGGTTCGGCCGCTCCTACGGCCCGACCGAGGATTACCGGTGTGAGGACGCCGACGTCGTCGTCGTCGCCATGGGGACGCTCGGCAAAGAGGCGGAGGTGGCGGTCGACCGTCTCCGCGACGAGGGACTGCGGGCCGGCTCCATGCGCCTGCGCTGGTTCCGCCCCTTCCCGGACCTCGACCTTGCCGGCCGGGAGGTCGTGGTGATCGACCGCGACTACTCCTTCGGCTTCGGCGGCGTGGTTGCGCATGCCGTCAGGGCGAAGACGGGCGTCGAGCCCTACAGCGTGATCGCCGGCCTCGGCGGTCAGGAGGTCACCTACAACGACATCGCCGACTTTGTTCGGAACCGGCATCCCGGTGAGGAGACCTGGTTCGGGGTGAGCGACCGTGTATGAGATACGAATCCACTCCCGGGGCGGGCAGGGCGGCGTCACCGCTGCAAAGCTCCTCGCCCTCGCAGCATTCCGGGACGGAAAACATGCAACCGCCTGCCCGTTCTACGGGGCGGAGCGGCGCGGGGCGCCGGTCGTCTCGTTTGTCCGGATCGACGATCGGCCGATCAAGATCTACAGTCAGATCCACGAGCCGGACCTCGTGATCGTCCTTGATACGAGCATCATGGATGTTGTAGACGTCCTGCAGGGCCTCAAACCCGATGGGACGGTCCTCCTGAACAGCGCCCACGCGCTCCCCGGATGCAACGGGACCTGCTCCTACGTCGACCTGACCGGGATCGCGCTCGCACAGAACCTTGTGGTCGCCGGGAGCCCCATCCTCAACACCCCGGTGCTCGGGGCGCTCGCGAAGATGGGCATCATCACCCTCCCGTCGGCGGAAAAAGCAATCCGCGAGATGTTTGCCGACGAACGGAACGTGAAGGCCGCTAAAGCGGCGTATGAGGAGGTGCGGGCATGAGAGAGAGGCTTGCGCTCAGCAGACCTACGGAGGCTTCTTCGGGGAAGACGGGGTCCTGGCGGACGTTCCGGCCCGTGGTGGACAAGGAGACGTGCAACGCCTGCGGGCTCTGCGCCCAGTACTGCCCGGACGGGGTCATCGACAGGGAACTGAACATCGATCTCGATTACTGCAAGGGATGCGGCGTCTGCGCAAACGAGTGCCCGAAGCAGGCCATCACCATGGTGCGGGAGGAGCGCTGACCCCATCGTCGATGGGGCAGGTGGCGACATACTCAAGGCTGAACCGGTAAAAGTGGGTGTAGCCGCAGTTCCGGCACCGGGTCGTGAAGTGGCTGCTCCCGATCACGAGGTCGTGCGGCCCCGTGACTCCGCAATTTTTGCACCGGGCGCCGGCCTCGAGTTCCCAGACACCGTAACGCCCGATACTGGTGCGGACCCCGGTCGCTCCGGCGTTTTCAAACCGCGGGACGAAGATCCGCGTCACCCCGCAGGCGGAGCAGATCACCTGTGCCTGTGCGGAGACCGCTTTTATGACCTGGTCGGCAATCTCACCGCAATGATAGCAGCGGGTGCGGTGCCGGGTGAAGATGAACCGCTCGCTCATGACATGACACTTGGCGGCCCGAAGATAAAACCTCCGTTCCGGAGGGCGGCCCTCCACCCCGCGGGGCGACCGGCTACCTGCCGCGCACAGACCGGAACATGGTGAAAGACAAACGTTAAATAGCACACCCGCACCTCTGTTGCCGTCAAGGAGGTTATGAGATGGCAGCGTTGAGAGTCGCACCCTACGTCTGTGCTTACTCGGATGAGAATGAAGAGAACCTGCACATTGAGATTGAACTGCCCGGCGTCGAGAAGAAGGACATCACCTTCAAGATGCAGGAGACCAGTTTCTCCATCGATGCAATCCGCGGCGACGTCCGTTACGTCGGGACCTATGCGGTCGGTTGCCCCGTAGACCCCGACAAGGCGAAGGCAACCTTCAGGAACGGCCTTTTAGCCGTGGACGTCCCTTACGTCCAGCCGGTTGCGGAGGAGACGAAGGAGATCCCCATAGCGGAGTGAGGGGACTCCGCGGGCAAAATCTCTTCTTTTTTTTGAATCCGGAGAAACCCTCCCGTCAGGAGTCATCCCGCCGAAAGTCTTCGGGGCATCGGAGTCCCACGCGAAGTGCGGCTTCCCCGAAGGGGAGCAACAGGCACCGATCGACGGGGCTTCACGCCTCCGCGTGAGGGCGTATCGCCGTTCGCTACGCGGTTAACCCACGCGAAGAGAGTTCCGGGCGGTCCCATCCGGAGCCCCCCTTCCATCGGGAAGAGTCACCTTTATTAGCCTGCATCCGCACGTCAGAAGTATGAACCCGGCACGCGGACATGAACCGGAAGCACCCGGAGCACCGGTGCGGGAGGAGGCGCCTTCAAACAGGCTGGTCCACGAGAAAAGCCCGTACCTGCTCCTGCACGCCCATAACCCCGTCGACTGGTATCCCTGGGGCGATGAGGCTTTTATGCGAGCAAAGGAGGAGGACAAACCGATCTTCCTCTCCATCGGCTACTCGGCCTGCCACTGGTGCCACGTCATGGAGAAGGAGTCGTTTGCGGACCCCGTGGTTGCAAAACTCTTAAACAGTGTCTTCGTCTGCATCAAGGTGGACCGGGAGGAGAGGCCGGATATCGATCAGGTATATATGGCGGCGGCTTACGCATTGACCGGAACAGGGGGATGGCCGCTATCCATCTTCATGACCGCCGACAAAAAACCGTTCTTTGCAGCGAGTTATATCCCTAAGGAGAGCCGCTACGGGATGACCGGTCTCCTGGATCTCATCCCCCGGATCAGCAAGGTCTGGCAGAGCCAGCGGCAGGAACTCGAGACGGCCGGGAGCCGGGTGCTTGAAGCGATACAGAACGCGGCCCGCACCCCGCCGAGAGAGGGCGAACTCTCCGAGGTTACCCTCGATGAGGCCTACGAAACCTTCTTCCGGGTCTTCGACGGGGAGAACGGCGGGTTCGGGGATGCGCCGAAGTTCCCGACCCCGCACAACCTCATATTCCTGCTCCGGTACGGGAGCCGGACCGGGAAAGAGCCGGCATACGCGATGGTCGAGAAGACGCTGCACGCCATGCGGCGCGGCGGGATCTTCGACCAGATCGGTTACGGGTTTCACCGCTACTCAACGGATGCGGAATGGTTCGTCCCGCACTTCGAGAAGATGCTCTACGATCAGGCGCTTCTCGTCATAGCGTATACGGAGGCCTACCTCGCGACGGGGAGAGAGGAGTTCGCCCGGACCGCCCGGGAGGTGATCGCGTATGTCCTGCGTGAGATGACCGATCCTGCCGGAGGGTTTTACTCGGCGGAAGACGCGGACAGCGAGGGGGAGGAGGGGAAGTTTTACCTCTGGACGAAGGACGAGGTCCTCCGGGTCCTCGGGGAGGAGGACGGGGAGCGGTTTTCCCGGATCTTCGGCGTCACGGAGCCGGGGAACTACCGGGAACGGCCCGGCGGGAGGAGGACGGGCAAGAACATCCTCCGCCTGCGGCGCCCGCTGGCGTCGTGGGCCCATGAGTTCTCGACAACGGAAGAGGACCTCGCGTGGTTCGTGGAGGATGCCCGGCAGAAACTCTTTGCGGCTAGGGAAAAGCGCGTCCGCCCGGCAAAGGACGACAAGATTCTCACCGACTGGAACGCACTCATGATCGCCGCTCTCGCGAAGGCGGCCCAGGTCTTCGACGATCCGGGTTACCTGGCCGCGGCAAAGAAAGCGCTTTCATTCGTCCTTGCGAACCTTCGCCGGCCCGACGGGCGGCTCCTCCACCGCTATCGGAACGGCGAAGCCGGGATCACCGCGACCCTCGACGATTATGCGTTTATGCTCCGGGCTCTCCTTGAGGTCTATGAAGCTTCGTTCTCTCCCGGCTACCTCCGGACCGCCGTCGAACTCTCCCGGGACCTTGTCGCTCATTACCGGGACCGCGACCGGGGAGGATTCTTCTTCTCTCCGGACGACGGGGACGCCCCCGTCCGCCAGAAAGGAGTCTACGACGGGGCAATCCCCTCCGGGAACAGCGTGGCCATGTACGCCATCTTCGCCCTCGGGCGGATGACGGCGAACCTTGAACTCGAGGAGACGGCAAACCGGGTGAAGACCGCCTTTGCCGATACCGTCCGCGAGGCCCCGACCGCCCACGCACACTTCCTCACCGGTCTCGAGTTCATGCTGGGACCGAACTTTGAGGTGATCGTCACCGGGATTCGTGACGCCGAGGACACAACGGCGATGATCCGTGCCGTTCGCTCGCACTACTCACCCGACAGCCTCGTCATCTTCCGCCCCGCCGAAGAGGAGAGTCCGGAGATTGCCGGGATTGCCGGATTCACCCGGGACATCGAGATGATCGAGGGGAAGGCGACGGCGTACGTCTGCACCAACTACGCCTGCGATATCCCGACGACCGATATCGACGAGATGCTGCGGCTTATCGGGTCGAAGGAGCGGTCGCCGGAACCGATCATCTGACGGCGCAAAGGAGGCTGTACGATGATGCGAAACGGGGTCGATATGGGGAGGGGGGAGACCCTTATGGATGTGGTGCATTGATGCGGAGGTTCTTCGAGGACATCCCGGCTCCTGGACCCCGAACGGATGGCGTGGTTCATCCGCACGGCCAGAGCGACCCGCCGGTTCCCCCTCGCCCCCGACGCCTCCCACCATGACCCGTTGCAGCACCTGAACCTGCTTGATAACGGGCAGATGACAAACGCGGCGGTCCTCCTCTTCGGAAGACAGCCGCAACGGTTTCTGATCTCCTCCGAGATCAAGTGCGCCACTTCCGCGGCACCGAGGTCGCCAAACCGATCCCGTCCTACCTGGTCTACAAGGGCACGGTCTTCGATCTCGTGGACGCGGCGGTGGATTTCGTCCTCAGCAAGATCGCCCTCTCAGTGGGCACCCGGAAGGCCGGGCCGCAGGCGCCGGTGCGCTACGAGATCCCCAAAAGAAGGTGGTGGCAGAGGCGATCGTGAACGCCGTCGCCCACCGCGACTACACCAGTAACGGCAGCATCCAGGTGATGCTCTTTGCCGACCGGCTGGAGGTCTGGAACCCGGGCACGCTCCCGCCGTCTCTGACGCTCGAGAAACTCCGGCAGGCCCACGGCTCGGTGCCGGCGAAACCAGGGAAGAAACTAGGGAGAAGAACCTGACCCTGATGAGCGAATCGGCATCACGCCAAAAGGAATTGAATGGCAGATCCGGCGATGGAAACAGGCCTGCATCTCGGGGTGTACCCTCCCGAGGGCCGGATTCGGGTGGCGGCGCCGTTACGCGTGGACGACGAAGTGGTGCGGCTGGCGGTGATCACAAAACTGCCGTGGATCAAACGGCAGCAAACCCGATTCAGGGCCCAGGAACGCCAGAGCCCGCGAGAGTACACTTACCGCGAGACGCGCTACTACCTCGGCAAACGCTATCTGCTGAACGTCGTCGAGGGTGCAGGCCCGTCCCGGGTTGAGGTGTGCAATAAGATAAGGATCGATCTGTATGTTCCGGCTGGAAGCGACGCTGTCAAACGCGAACAGGTCATGCTCAAGTGGTATCGAAAGGAACTCAAGGCTCTGATTCCGCCTCTGATCAACGTGTGGCAGGAGACGCTCGGGGTAACGGTGGACGACTGGGGGGGTTAAAAAAATGAAGACCAGGTGGGCAGTTGCAACATTGAGGCCCGACGGATCTGGCTGAATCTGGAGCTTGCGAAGAAACCGGTTCAATGTCTCGAATACGTTGTCGTCCATGAGATGGTCCATCTGCTGGAGCGGAATCACACCGGCCGGTCAGAGGGACCTGATGGATCGGTTCATGCCACAGTGGCGACACTATCGCGATGTGCTCAATCAGGCGCCGTTAAGCCACGAGACCTGGAACTACTGAAACGATGCCGGTGTGAACACCTTCCTGTGAGTATATAGAGCATCCGCTGGAACAAGCGAAGTTATTGGGAAAACGGGTGAAGACGTTCTCGAACGTGGAGTATGCTTCAAAATTGTTGAACGCGCGAACAGTAAGCGAAAACACCGCTCCACGTCAACACGACGTACTCCGGGAGAAATGTATCGACGCTACGTCAATCCGGGTTGACGTATATTTCCGTGCGGGCTCTGAGTTACGTCCGGTTGACTTAGAGGTTACAACCTCCCATATGTCAACGTCCGTTGATTTGTAAGGCAACTTATATGGGGAGGTGATCCCGAAACACCTCAGCCGGGAGGGAGATGCCTTTCGAAGAACTTCGTT
>NZ_DANC01000056.1:8878-23023 GCF_002499755.1 Methanoculleus sp. UBA291
TGGAAACTTTTAGGATGACTTCTGGGTTTCAGGTGCGGAACGCACCGACGAGCCTGTGGACTCGCTCCCGCTGGGGAGGGGGATGAAACAGGAAGCCCCGCCCTTGAGGGCGGGGTAGTTCACGCGATAAAACTGATCGATACGCTCTTTGACCGCCCCATCATCACGATAGGGCAGGTGGCGGAGGAGTTGCGGATCAGCCGTCAGGCCGCAACCAACCTCGTGGGTAAATTCGAGAAGATTGGAATCGTGGAGGAGATTACCGGGAAAGAACGATATAAACAGTACATGTTTGTGGATTATGTCAGGATTATCGAGGAAGGCACGCGAATATAGTCCGGATCTTGCAGGCGGGCAAGACCAATCGGCTGGTGCGCCCGGGAACGTGTCATCCGGGCAGGGCTGCCGGGCGGCAGGTTATACCTCTCGCTTTCCGGTATGGCGCTCCACCTGCTTCTCAGGGCGTTCTGCCGCGCTTCACACTTACGACAACGACAATCGTCCCGATAATGAAAGCGATGGCTACCGTCGCCGCCGGGAACGGGGATTGGCCGACAATCTCTTCGCAGGTCGCGACGCAGAGTAGAGGGCGCACCCGGAGAATCCCTGTACCCTGCAGAAACCATATAACCCCTCCCAAAACCGGCACGTACCTTCGCCCCGTTTGACGTCAGATTTCCGATCTGACCCCCGGAAGAATGAAGAGGGAGACTCCCCCCACCCTCTTACCCCGGCAACGGGCGGTTCAATCCCGCCGGCCGCTATGGAGATACCCGGAGACCCTGAAGCGAGATCACGCCTTAACCAGCGGGTAGTTCGCCGCCTCCCAGCCGATGGTGCCGCCGAGCAGGTTGATGACGTGCCCGAAACCGTGTTTCTGGAGAATGCTTGCCGCAAGGCTTCCTTTGAACCCGGCATCGCAGTGAACGACGACCTGTTTCTCCCCCGGGACCTCCGCGAGGTGGTCTTCCAGGTATCCGACGTAGATGTGGTGGGAGCCCAGGATGTGGCCCTCCTTCTCCCGGTGGCCGATTTCGCGCACGTCGAGAATATACACCGAAGGATCGTCCAGGTGCTCCGCGAGGTCGGAAGGAGACCAGGTGCCGGTCCTCTCCATCCGCTCGCCCTGCTTGAACCAGGCGGCAAACCCCCCGGAAAGGTATCCCGCGATGTTGTCGTAACCGAGCCGGACGAAGTGGCGCATCACAGGGCCCAGGTCCAGATTGAAATCGTCCACGAGGACGATCGGGTCCTCGTAGTTCAGGTAGTAGCCCATGTAGAGGGGGAGCCCCCCGCGCCAGATGTTGATGGTTCCCGGGATATGTCCGCCGGCAAAACTCGTCGGGGACCGGATATCGACGATCTGTGCTCCCCGCTCCAGGAGAGAGCGGACCTCCCGGGCCGAGTAGGCACGCAGGTACGGCAGGCTGTAGATGAGGGGCGGGCCGTACCTGTTGAGCCGGTGCATCATCTCAAAATACGGCGGCTCGTAGAGTTGTTCACCCATCTTATACTCGACGAACGCTTCCTCATCCATCGAGAGCAGCCGGTTTGTCGCCGCTTCGTATCCGATGGTCGTGTACTCCCGGTCGCTGATATTCCCGCCGCAGACCGAGCCGGCGCCGTGGGCGGGGCAGACGATCACCCCGGCGGGAAGAGGGAGGATCTTCTCGTGCAGGCTTGCATAGAGGAACTCGGACATCTCCCGCCGCCGGTCCTCGCCGGCAAGATCGGTCCTCCCGACCTCGCCGGCAAAGAGTGCGTCGCCGGTAAAGATCATCAGCGGGTCGTCGGAGACGGACCGGTCGCGGAGGAGAAGCGATATGCTCTCCGCCGTGTGGCCGGGCGTCTCCAGGACCTCGATCTCGAGCGGCCCGACCCTGAAGGTCTCCCCTTCCCGAACAGCGGTGCCGAACCCGAACGCCTCCCGCGACCCGTGGAGGATCTCCGCCCCGGTCGGGCGGGCGAGCTCCCGGGAGCCGCAGATATAATCCTCGTTTTTGTGCGTCTCAAAGATCTTTGTGATCTTCATGTTCCCGCGCCCGGCGGCGCTCGCGTAGATCCGGCAGTCGCGTCTCGGATCGATGACCGCCGCCTCCCCGCCCGCCCCGACGATGTAGGAGTTGTGAGCAAGGATCTCGGACTTAATCTTCTCAAACAGCATCGGCATTCATCTCCCGGAGAACAGGTTCCGCTTCCCGTTCCGATACGGCCGGGATGTGGATGAGAGATATAAAAGATTTCCGGGAACCGGGGAGAAAGGGGCGCTACTCCCGGGCGCCCGAACACCGGTCGTCGCGGACGGGAACGGGCCGCTCGCCTGCCGCCCGTGCGGTCCGGATCGCAAGGATGCTTCCCACCGCCTTGAACGCATCCTCAAGCTCCTCGAAGTTCGGGACCCGGCAGGTCCGGAGGACGCGCAGGCCGCTTCGGATACTGTCGCCGCCGAGCATGCAGCCCATCACCATCTTCCCCGTGTTCCGGGAGAACCGGACGATCTCGTTCGCAACATGCGCCGGGTCGATGAGCGTGGTCGGCACCGCGATCACGAACGCAATATCCCAGAAATCCTGGTGCCGGATCAGCACGTCGAAGAGGGCGGCGAACCGGGCGGCGTCGGCGTCTCCGAGGATGTCCAGGGGGTTTGCGTGGTTCCAGAACGGAGGGAGGAACGCATCGAGTTCGCGGAGCACGTCGTCGGGGAGGTCGACCATCTCGACACCGTGGGTCTCGGCGTAGTCGGAGGCGAGGACGGCGAACCCCCCCGCACTGGTGACGGCGATCGCGCGTCCTCCCTGCGGGTAACCCCCGAACGCCAGGAGTTCGGCCAGGTTGAAGGCGTCCCGCAGGCTCCGGACCGGGATCATCCCCGCCTGCCGGAACGCCGCGACGTAGACGTCGTAACTCCCGGCAAGCGACCCGGTATGGGACGATGCCGCAGCCCTGCCCTTCCGGGACGACCCGGACTTCACCGCGACCACCGGCTTCCTCCCGACGACCTCGCGCGCCATCTGCATAAACCCGCGCCCGTCCTGGATCTCCTCGATATAGAGGGTGATGGACCGGGTCATTCGGTCCTGCTCGGCGAACCGGAGGTAGTGCTCGAACCCGAGGTCCGCCTGGTTGCCGACGCTGATGACGCTTGAGAACCCGAACTCCTCCGGAAGGCTCCAGTCGACGACGGTAGTGATGACCGCACCGCTCTGGGAGATGAAGGCAACGTCTCCCGGTTTCGGCGAGACCGGGTCGAATGTGGCGTTGATCCCCATATGAGGCATCATGACCCCGAGGCAGTTCGGGCCGATGATCCGGGTCCCGTAGCGGCGCGCTATCGCCGCTACTCTCTCCTCGAGTTCGGCACCGGCGCCGCCGGTCTCCCGAAACCCGGCGGTGACGATGATTGCGAGCCGAACCCCTTTCTTCCCGCACTCCTCCATCACCCCGGGGACGAAGCGGGCCGGCACGGCGATGACCGCCCAGTCGACCGGACCCGGGATCTCCGTAACGGAGGGGTAGACCTTCCGCCCGAAGATCTCGCTCCGGACCGGGTTGACCGGATAGAGGCTCCCGGGAAAGGAGAGCAGGTTCCGCAGGACGGAGTAACCCACCTTGTTCGGGCTTGCGGAGGCGCCGATCACCGCAATGGACTTCGGGAAGAAGAGGTCCGGGGGCGCCCCGACGCTCTCGCGGGCGGTCCCGACCCCGGCGGCATCCCCGACGATGATCCTCGCGTCGACGACGCTCGCCCCCTTTTCGTAGACGATCACCGGGTTGAGGTCGAACTCCCGGATTCCGGGGTTTTCGGCGAAGGTGCGCGCCATTGCGGCGATGACCCGGACAAGCGCCTCTTCGTCCTTCGGGGGCTCCCCGCGGTATCCCCGGATGAGTCGGTAGCCCTCGATCTCGCGGATCATCTCGCGAATCTCATCGTCCGTGATGGGCAGCACCCGGATGGAAACGTCCTCCAGGTGTTCCACCAGTTTCCCGCCGAGGCCGAACGTGACAACCCTGCCAAACGACGGATCGGTCTTTCCCCCGATCAGCACCTCGAGCCCCGCGGGCATCTGCTTCTCGACAATGACACCGGTGACGGCCGCCCCGGGAGCGCGGGCGGCGCTGTTCCTCATGATGGTCCGGAAAGCCTCTTCGGCCTCCCCGGGCCCCTCGACCCCGGGGATCACCCCGCCGACATCGCTCTTGTGGACGATCTCCGGCGAGACGACCTTCATGACGACGGGGTAGCCCATCTCCCCGGCGGCAGCCCGCGCATCGGCGGCGCTGGCGACCAGGCGGTGGGGCGGCACGGGTATCCCGCACGAGTCCAGCAGGCGATAGCCTTCGGGTTCGGTTAACATCCTCTCGGGCACGTATTCCTCCTCACGGTATGCCGGTGTCCCTGTACACGGGATTGGTTCGACCGCTCATAATAATTGTCCGGCTCCGGAAACGGGCTCGCCTGTATATGATGCTACGAATGAGAGTTAAATCATATCGAGTGTTTCCCAATTCGACAGATATAATAAACAATGTTACGAGTATTTGTACAGGTATGTCACCATTCCGCTACACCGGATCGCTCGCGGCCGCCATGGTCGCTGCCCTCGTTCTGCTGATGATCGCCGCCGGGTGTACCGGCACCGGAACCACCGGTCCGACCGTCGCTCCGGGCGACACCAACCGGACTGCCTCGATCACCGACGGCTTCGGCCGGAACGTCACCGTCCCCGCGCCCCTGGAGAGCGTTGTCTGCTCGGGCTCGGGGTGCCTCCGCTACCTCGTCTACCTGCAGGGCCAGGACCTCGTCGTCGGCGTCGACGACATCGAGAAGAAGGAGCAGGCGATAGAAGGCCGCCCTTACGCTCTCGCCTATGGGTCGCAGTTCAAGGACCTCCCCCTGATCGGTGAGTTCAGGGGCAAGGACGACCCCGAGAAGATCCTTGCGGTCAACCCGCAACTCATCTTCAAGACCGGTTCGAGCGGAACGGCGTACGGAACGAGTGCCGCCGAGGCCGACAAACTCCAGGAGAAGACGGGCATCCCCGTCGTGGCGTTCCCGTACGGTTCGCTCAGAAACGACGCCGAGAAAGCCGAGATGTACGGCGGCCTCCGCACGATGGGCCAGGTCCTCGGAAAAGAAGACCGGGCCGAAGAGGTGATCGCCTACATCAAGGAGACGATGGCCGACCTTGAGCGCCGGACCGGCGACATCCCCGAGGAAGAGCAGAAGGCGGTTTACGTCGGCGGCATCTCCTCGGCAGGCGCCCACGGGATCATCTCAACCGAACCGGCCTATCCGCCGTTCCTCTGGGTGCACGCGAAGAACGTCGCAGCCGGCCTCGGTACGGCCCACGCCGATGTCGCAAAAGAGGCCATCGTCGACTGGGACCCCGAGTACATCTTCATCGACGTCGGCACCACCCAGATGGAAGGCGGCGGGGCGATCGGCGAACTGAAGAACGATGCCGCGCTGCAGGGCCTCTCCGCGTCGAAGAACGGCCGGGTCTACGGTGTCCTCCCGTACAACTTCTACAGCACGAACTACGAGACCGTGCTTGCCGACGCCTACTTCATCGGGAAGACCCTGTACCCCGACCGGTTTGCCGACGTCGATCCGACAGAGAAGGCGGACGAGATCTACACCTTCTTCCTCGGCAAACCGGTCTTCAGCGACCTGAACGGCCAGTACGGGAACCTCGGGTTCACCGGGATCACGCTGTAAGCAGGGCGCAATGCGGGGAGAGTCCGAACGTGAACAGGAGGGTATGACGGCATGCACTTTGCAGGCGGGGCCATCCCGGCGGATTACATGGGATACGTGCGGAAGAAGCACCTCTGGATCCTCGGGGGGGTCCTCCTCCTCTTTCTCCTCCTGATCGTATCCATCTCGGTCGGTGCGGCCGGCGTCCCTCCGTACGACGTCTTTCTCTCCCTCGTGAACGGTTCCGTCGACCGGATAACTGCGTTTCTCCACCCGGGGCTGCCGCTTCCCGAAGTGTCGAGCACGGACCGGATCGTCTGGAATATTCGTCTCCCGCAGGCGCTTGCCGCAATCGTCGCCGGGGTCGGGCTCTCGGTTGCCGGGGTCGCCATGCAGTCGATCCTCAGAAACCCGCTCGGGTCGCCGTTTACGCTCGGCATCTCGAACGCCGGCGCCTTCGGTGCGGCCGTCTCGGTCATCCTCCTCGGCACGGGAGAGATGCACTCGACGGTTGCCGACGCCGTCACCCTCAACAACCCCTACCTGACGACGATCGTGGCATTCATCTTCTGCCTCCTTGCCACCGGGGTGATCCTCGCGATCTCCCGGGTGCGCGGGGCGTCCCCTGAGGTGATGGTGCTCGCCGGCGTCGCCATCTCCTCCCTCTTCACGGCAGGGACGATGTTCCTCCAGTACTTCGCCGACGACACCCAGCTTGCCGCCGTCGTCTTCTGGACGTTCGGCGACGTCAGCCGGGCCTCCTGGCAGGAACTCGGGATCATGACTCTCGTCGTTGTCGGAGCCAGCGTCTTCTTCTTCGCGAACCGGTGGAACTACAACGCTATCGATGCCGGCGACGAGACGGCAAAGGGGCTCGGCGTCAGCGTTGAGACGGTGCGCAACGTCGGTATGGTCGTCGCGGCGCTCGTATCCGCCGTGATCGTCTCGTTCCTCGGGGTCATCGGCTTTGTAGGGCTTGTCTGCCCGCACATGGTCCGAAGGATCATCGGCGACGACCAGCGGTTTCTGGTCCCGGGCTCCTGCGTCATGGGAGGAATCCTCCTCCTCGCCTCGGACACGGTCGCCCGGGTCATCGTCGCGCCCTACATCCTCCCGGTCGCCGTGCTCACGGCGTTCCTCGGCGCTCCGGTCTTCATCTATCTGCTTCTCGTGGGGTATCGGCGATGATCCTGGAGGTCGACGGCGTGGCCTTCACCTACCGGAGCGCTCCGGTCATCCGGGAGATCACGTTCGATCTCGAACCGCACCAGGTCCTCGCGATCCTCGGGCCGAACGGCGTCGGGAAGACGACGCTCTTAAAGTGCATGAACGCCATCCTGCGGCCGGGGGCCGGGTCCGTCCTTGTCGACGGAACGGACCTCCTCAGGACGGATCGGATGGAGATCGCGCGGAACGTGGGCTACGTTCCGCAACGGTGCGAAGCGGGCAGGATGACCGTCTTCGACGCCGTCCTCCTCGGCCGGCGGCCGCATATCGGGTGGAACGTAACGGATGCGGACCTCAAGGTCGTCGAATCAGCCATCCGGATGCTCCGCCTCGAGGACCTGACGCTGCGATATATCGACGAGATGAGCGGCGGAGAACTCCAGAAAGTGAGCATCGCCCGGGCGCTGGTGCAGGAGCCCCGGGTGCTCCTCCTGGACGAACCCACAAGCAGCCTCGACCTCCGGAACCAGCTGGAGATCCTCGGGATCGTCCGGCGCGTGGCGGAAGAGCACGACGTCGCCGCGGTGATGACGATGCACGACCTGAACATGGCGCTCCGCTACGCCGACCGGTTCATCCTCTTAAAGGACGGCGTCATCCACGCCGCCGGAGGCCACGATGTGGTGACGCCGGAGACCATCGAGGCGGTCTACGGCGTCCCGGTCACGGTCGAGCGCTACAACGGGTTCCGGGTCGTCGTTCCCCTGGCACCGGAGAGCGCCCTGTGAAATATATATAGGTCCGCCGTCACCGATATGCCAGCCGGGCATATGGTGCTAGCGACGGTTATCGAGATCGCCGGGCTGGCTCTCGGGACGTTCGGAGCGCTCTTCATCGTCTACGGGGCGGTAATCGCGATCGTCGAACTCGTGGCGCGGGAGACCCGCATCAGAGAGCGGAGTTACCACGACATCCGGTGGGTGTTCACCACGCGCATCCTGATCGGCCTCGAGTTCTTCGTCGCCGCCGACGTCTTGAAGACGATCCTTGAGCCGACGCTCCAGGACCTGGCCGTCCTCGGGTCGCTCGTCGCAATCCGGACCGTCGTGAGTTATTTTCTCGGAAAAGAGGTGAGCGAACTTCCGGAGGACCGAAAGATGTGAGGAAGAGCGGGGGGTTACCCGCGCTTCTGGTTCTGCAACGCCGTGAGGTAGGCGTGCGCCTTGTCGACGACCTTCTTCGAGTTCCCGAAGGTGATCACCCGGAGTGCTTCGTCGTGCGGGAGCCACCGATAGGCGACGTGCTCGTCCGAGAGCGTCACCTCCTTCTCCGGGGTCTCGATCAGGTAATAAACGACCTCCTTGTAGACCGTCCGCCCCCGGCGCTGGAAGAAGTAGTGGATCTCTTCCCGGAACCCCGGAATGAACGCTGCACGGGTGATCCCGGTCTCCTCTGCAAGTTCGCGGAGCACGGTCTCTTCCTCGCTCTCGCCGCGCTTGCCGTGTCCCTTCACCAGGTCCCAGTGCCCGGCCCCATACTGCAGGAGGAGGTACTGGAGGTCCGTATCCCGCCGGAAAACAACCGCTCCGCACGATCTCTCTCTCGTCATTGTCCTTTCAGTCCTGTATCGCGGGCCCCCCGGCCTTCCGCAAGTTCGCGCCCGGCGACCCGGAAATCCTCTTCCAGGGCCTCCCGGTATGCCGGGTTGTAGAGCGCGGCGGCGGGGTGGAGGGTGGGGATGAGGCGGACCGGGTGACCGAAGAGGACCGCCGGGTAGACGGTCCCCCGGATCTCCGTGATCCGGTCGAACTCCACGGGCAGGAAGGAGAGGATATACCTGCTCGAGTGCCGGCCCAGCATCACGATCACCTTCGGCCCGACGATCCGGATCTGCTCCTCGAGGTAGGGGGTGCAGGCCCGGATCTCCTCGTCCTCTGGGTCGCGGTTTCCGGGAGGCCGGTGCTTGACGATGTTGGCGATGAAGACATCGTCCCGCGAGAGGCCGATCCCGGAAAGGAGACACTCGAGGAGTTTTCCCGCCCGTCCCACAAACGGCCTCCCGGTGAGGTCTTCCTGCTTCCCCGGCGCTTCGCCGATGAGCATGAGGTCGGCCCCGACTGCCCCCTCGCCCGGGACCGCGTGATGCGCGTCCTCAAAGAGGGGACACTTCCGGCACTCGCCGATAACGGCGGCAAGCCTCTCCATCGCTACCTCTCTTCCCGTTTCCTCTACCATGCCCAACTATTGACGATAACGCGTATAACCTTCTTATGCATTGTGTTTTGCGGACGGCGGCATGCACGGCACGCCGCAGGCAGCGGCACCATTTTTACGCCCATGGAGACCTATTTTGAGTGAAGAAGCGATCTGAAAGGCCCGACATGTAACTTCCCGGCACAGAAAAGGTATATAGAAGAACGCCTGAGCTCTCCATCGTGGATAGTGAAAATCTGTAACGAAACGACAATCCTCTATCTTTACCCGTCATACGCGATCATCGACATGGGAGGGATACTTGACTGCCCCTCACCCGGTTGTGACAACCGTCTCCATGCTGTACGTCTTGGGGATTACGGTCGGGAGAGCCGAAGCGACGGCGCAGGCCCTCGGACAGCATCGGTCTCCCTCCCCGGCAGCAGCGAGTGGCGCATCATCCTTTACCGTATCTCCGGGAATGCTTGCCGAACAAGAGTTGGTGTCTCCACTATGAACCTGGTTCTCTCCTCCGCCTCCATCCCGGGAGACGTGATCTCCCCGGTCACTTTCGAAGATATCCCGGGTACGTGTCCGGAAATGTGACAGAAAAAATAAATAAATCGACGTCTATCTCATGGTGTGGGCGCCTCGATGATGCGTCTGCAAAAGTTCGTGGGGTCCCTCCATCCCCGGTTGCCGCCCCGGATGATAGAACCCCGCATGCCCGGAGGCTAATGAGATGTACGCATTCCGTGTACTTAACACGTGTGCCTCTCCTGCCTCCGGTAAACGAAGAAGGAGTTGAAACACATGAAAAGAAAAACTGGAATTCGGGCATTCTCCCTGCTCCTGGCACTGCTGCTGGTGAGCGTGGGGGTTGTGCCGGCGGTGGTATTTGATGAGAGGGATGAAGAATTATTTTCCCTTTCCTTTGAGGAAGGAAATACTGTAAATCTTAATGGCATGAAATTACCTGAACTTCAGACAGATTACTCACAAGAGCAAGTGATCATAACCGCTGAACTGAGTCCGGTGGAAAGTTCTGGTACCTCTGATCTGACAATTCATGAAATCCCTTCCGGCTCGATTATCTATCACACAATGGACGGTATTACGCGGGTTTACAGCTCAGATGGAAAGCAAATTTTATCTGCAGTCGATTCTATGGCTAAAAGGGTAGCCACACCTCGTGGCTTTAGACCTGCAACATTTGTCTCTCAGGTCCCCTCTGGATCGCACGTGATCCACCAAGACGATGTTACGTATGTCTTCCATAATGGTGATTTAATTCTGACCGTGTTGAGTGATCAGCCGCGTGAGTATAACGAAAGTCTTCAGAGGAACGAGTATATGGATGTAGGTGGTTTCAATGGATGGATCGAATATGCGTACAAGAATGTTCCACAGATAACGCAATTTGATGCCTACTGGAAAGCTCCAACGTGCCCCCCGTCCTCTGAATTCGCGGAACCGGTATTTTTGTTTAATGGGATCCGTACACCCGATGAAACTGCAATAGTACAGCCAGTATTAGAATATAACCAGCCGATTACCGGCCAGTACTGGACGGGATGTTGCTGGACATTAAAAGATGGCATGCAGGACATTCATAGCGATCGAATCACCATTTCCACAGGAGATACGCTAAAAGGGGAACTTCACTGGAGTAGCACCTCCGGTCAGTGGTATATCCAGATATCCGATATTACTACAGGTGAGGCGATGTCTCTATGGTCGGATTATGTTCCTACTACAAACGTTCAGGTTGATGTGACTTTGGAAGGATGGAATATTGATGGCAATTCAGATGTTCCAGGAGATACAAGGTTTTATGACATGGTTTATAAAAACAATGGAAACTCGATATCTGTAAATCTGTATCGATATATCGCATCGAGTGCACCGTTAACTGGGCTGAATGTCGAATTCATCTCCAATCCGACTGAAGTAGTATTGCACACCGCGAATTAAGGACAAATACGAAAAGAAGGTTATCAACGATGAACCTGATTCAAAAAAAGGCGCTTCTTGCCGGGATACTGTTCTTCGCGCTCCTGTTGACTCTTGTTTCAGCAGGCTGTTCTCAGAGGGGAGAGGGATCGAGTGCACCCGTCGTCACGCCGTCGGCCGCACCCTCACCGCAGCCCGGCGATCTCGACGGGATCGTCGCGCGGTACCGGGCATCCTACCCCTCCCCGGACAACGGCACCGGTCCCGAACCCGAGCCCTGCGGGACGTATGTAAAGACCGGAGAGTTCGTCGAAGCCGTCGGCGGGCTCTTTGACCTCGTCCGGGAAGACGCCGCCGTCGGCCGGGTCCTTTCAGACGGGGGCGAGATCGCAGGCGTCGTTGTCGTCTGTCCGCCATCCGCCGCGGCCGAACCGGAGGGCCCGGGGTGCTACCCCGCGGTCCGCGTCAGGTACGGGGAGGTGACGATCGACTACCTCGTCAACGTCGACTGCATGCGTATCGAGAGGACTTCCGTCGAGGTTCCGGCCGGATACCTCACGCATACGGTCGATAACGTGACTTACGTCGTCCATGACGGGGACGTGGTGCTCGCCCTTGAAGGTATTGCTCTGCCGGCCTCCGGGTAAAAATCGGAGGTGTAAGGCGTGGAAATTATGCGCACCAAAAAAGTATGGCCGGTATTGCTGATGCTTCTGCTGGCCGCTTCGGTGCTGCTACCTATCGTAGGTGCAACTGCAACAACGGGGGAATCGCATTAGCATGGATATCCAAATTTTCCGGAAGAAGATCCGTTGATTCTGGAACTTGCTACGGCAATGGGGACTACCCCCGAAGGCTCGACGTGGCCCTGGGACATTGATGACGGTATCGATGAAGTGTGCGCGAATCATGGATATTCTTCGATGGATTCAAGCGACGATGCCTGGATGACGTTTGATGAGGTAAAAAGTGAGTGGATGCACAGAGGCCCTTTGTTCTCAGCCTGTGGAGCGGCGGCACGCCTATAGGGGGAGATGAACCTTACGGTGATCACAGCGTTGCCTGTGTTGGCTACCACGACTATACGGAGGACTGGGTGTCCATACATAACACATGGGATACTCAGATCCGCAACAGAGTCTATGGGGATTGGTTGGGTGCCATGGCTACCTGGGTGAGACCCTGACCTCCCCCCTTTATCACGGAGAGATCCGATGGAATTCCTGGAAACCGACAGAACCGGCAAAATTGCACTCGTTCTCCTCCTGATAGCCGTCGGTGCTTCCGGCGCCCTTCTGCTTTTCGACCTTCTCATGATCGGTCCCGGGTATCCTCCCCCCGAGGCTCTGCAGAAATGGTATATCCCGGAGCCCCGGTATGAGTACGCGGAAAACGGCTCAGTCGTCGTGAATAGAACGATCGAGGGAGATATCGTCCTGATCGGCGATATTGAAGAAGGATGCCCGTCCCCGTTTCCGGATCTCTCCCGGTACTGCAGTCATGCCGTGTACCTTGATACCGGAACGGATGATCGGTACCTGGTCGTCAACTGGTACTTCGACGAGAGTGCGGATCTCCTGCAGGCGGAGGAGGATCTCTGCAGTCATCTTCAGTCGTCAGGGAACGTCGCTTCCGCTGAGTTGATCCTCCCTCGAGAGACCGACGGATCACCGGACGGGTCGATCATTAGTCCCATTTCCGTAACAAAGTTCGAGAGCGAAGCATTATCCGGCTATTTCACCGTTGTCGAGAAGCCGCTATCCCCGGGACACGATGACTACTTCATCGTTTACTACGGAGTTTTCGGACCGGCCGTTCTTCCGGAGCAAACGGCAACTCTCGAAGATCTTATGCTCTGGAGTTACTCGCTCGACGGCGCAAGGCCGCTCGCACCCTGCACGTAGAGGGACGCCTGCCTTATGTTTTTCACCGTTCGGCGCGGCGCCATTTTCACGCCCATGGATGCCTGTTTTGGGTGAGGAAGCGATCCGGAAGGCCCGACATTTAGCTTCCCGGCACAGAAAAGGTATATAGAAGAACGCCTGAGCTCTCCATCGTGGATATCGAAAATCGGTATCCCGACATGCGCGGGGGGTCCACCCGCGAGGTAGCGAGCCCGAATGGGTGAACGTCCCGCATGCCCGGAGGCAACGGGAATGTACGCATTCCAGGTACTTAACATGTGTGCCTCTCCTGCCTCCGGGGACTGAAAATGGAGTTGGAACGCGTGAAAGGAAAAACTGGAATGCGGGCATCGAACTGCATACAACCACAGCCGGGGTGCCTCGTCGCCTGTGCCCTTGAAGGCTGGCATATCGACGACAACAACGATGTGCCAAGCGATACGCTCTTCTACGACATGGAATACAGGAGTTATGGAACGCCCATGAGCATCAGCCTGGAGCCATGGTATTCGACCGAGGTTCCCTCCGAGATCGTGCGATACTGCCAGGTGGAGATCATCCAGAACCCATCACGGGTTCGGCTCAATACTTTCAATTGGTAGTGACAGGATGAAACAGACCCTCTTTCTCCTTTTTGCGCTGGCTTTCCTCGTGTTCGGCGCCGGGTGCACCGACCCGGCGGAGACCAGTATGCCGGAAAATGTCACGCCTACCCGTGCTATGTCTTCGATCACCACCACAACGAGCGGGTGGTGATGGTCTACAACGAAACGACGATCTTCTACCTCTACCCCTCCTATGGGAGAGAGTGGTATGAAAACGTGGAGATGCAAAGATGAAACGGATCTTCATTCTCTCTCTTGCACTAGTGTTCCTGGTATTCGGAGTCGGTTGCGTCGATTCCTGGGGCACAGACACACCGGAAAACGCCACCATTCCTCCGATCCTCCACTACGAGCGGGGGAATGTCTCGATCTCCGTCAACACCTCCGAGATCCCGGTAAGAAGGTTCGACGTCAACGTCACGGAGGTGATCGAGATCGTCCTCACCGACCGGCGGGCCGGGGTCCTGCTTGAGAACGGCTGGAACATCACCTCGGTCCGGGCGGGCTTTGCAGAGGAGGACCCGAACCGGGAGCACATCGACGTGGAGTTCCAGAGCGATGAACTGCCGCTGTCGTTCTTCATCGAAGTGGACGAAGAAGAGAAGCAAACCGGCAAAGGGCGTTG
>NZ_DANC01000044.1:0-20329 GCF_002499755.1 Methanoculleus sp. UBA291
GAAGTATCCGAACGACCCCGCAAAGGCCGCTCTCGAGGTTGTCGGTGCCGGAACGATTCTTTACGGCCAGATCTGGCTCGGCTCCTACATGTCCGGCGGTGTCGGCTTCACGCAGTATGCGACTGCAGCCTACACCGACAACATCCTCGATGAATTCACCTACTACGGTATGGACTACATCAAGGACAAGTACAAGGTCGACTGGAAGAACCCGAGCCCGAAGGACAAGGTCAAGCCGACCCAGGAGATCGTCAACGACATGGCGACCGAGGTCACCCTCAACGCCATGGAGCAGTACGAGCAGTTCCCGACCATGATGGAGGACCACTTCGGCGGGTCCCAGCGCGCCGGCGTCATCGCCGCCGCATCCGGTCTCACGACCTCCATCGCAACCGGAAACTCGAATGCCGGTCTGAACGGCTGGTATCTCTCCATGCTCCTGCACAAGGACGGATGGTCGCGTCTCGGATTCTTCGGCTACGACCTCCAGGACCAGTGCGGCTCCGCAAACTCGCTCTCCATCCGTGGAGACGAGGGCGCGATCGGCGAGGTCCGCGGCCCGAACTACCCGAACTACGCGATGAACGTCGGACACCAGGGTGAGTACGCCGCAATCGTCGCGGGCGCCCACTACGGCCGCGGCGATGCGTGGTGCTTCGACCCGCGGGTGAAGATCTGCTTCGCCGACCCGGCCCTGAAGTTCGACTTCTCCGAACCGCGCCGCGAGTTCGCGAAGGGTGCAATCCGCGAGTTTATGCCCGCCGGCGAGCGCTCGCTCATCATCCCGGCCCGGTAGACCCAACACAATTTTTTTTTATTTAGAGTAACCAGGAATGACTAATACGGGTATTCCCAGTCGATTTTTAACGTTTCGCTCCAATATCGACGAAACTTTTCGAAACCTTTAATTAAGTCATAAACAACTGTTAAATGAACCAAAAAGGTTTTGAACTTACAGCTCCGGCGCAAAATGCGCCAGAGGAGGATGCTGAATGGAAGAGATTATATTTGGCATCGGCATTACCGCATTGGCAGGTGCTCTTGCAACCGTTGCCGGCGCTGCGGAAGACACTGAGTCTGACATCGGATCACAGGGTGACCCGAACTCTCAGGTTCAGCTCGCTCCGCAAATGGGGTATATTCACCGCATCTTTAACAAGGCAGTTGCCGGTGAACCCCCCGCGTACGGCCTGTGGGTTGCTCTGGGTGCAGGCCTTGCCTGGGCATTCATGGCGATGCAGATAAACCCGATACTTGCAATTGTGCTCGGGAGCGCTCTCGCGGTCTTCGTGCAGGGCATCTATGCGACAACCGCATACCTCGGCCGTACTGCAAGTCTCGCAAAATTCGGACAGCCGGTCTATATCGACATCTTGAAGTCGATGACAACCGTGACCATGGCGCATGCGTTCGTGGCCATCTTCACCACCGTCGCGATGTGTCACCTGATCATCAGCGCGCTCGGCCACCCCTTCCCGCTCCCGCTTCTCGGGCTCGTATGGGGTATCGCACTCGGTTCAGCTGGGTCGGCGACCGGTAACCCGTTCTACGGAAAAGAGCGGCAGTACCAGGAGCAGAAGTTCGGAGCCGGTGTCCCGATCTCTGCATCCGGCAACATCGTCCGCTACGCCGAGGCCGGACAGAGAAACTCACTTGACAACGGGTTCTTCAGCGCGAAACTCGGCGGCCCTGCGTCGGGTATCTGTTTCGGTCTGATCGTCTTCTTTGAACTCTGGCGTACCGTGGTCTTCGAGCCGCTCGCCGCCGGATGGGGAGCGGTCATCGTCGGTATCGTTATTATCCTGATCTTTGCCATCATCGACCGTTACATCGAGGTCTGGGCAAGAAAGACCTTCGGGCCCTACACAGCTCCTTCTGAGGAGGCATCATCATGACGGCGCTCGGCGGACCAAAACAGACTTCAGGCATCCAGCCCCCGACGGGGATGGGCCTCGTTATCAGCATTCTACTTATCATCGTCGCGATTGTGCTCGCCTATTTCCTGATACAGATGACCGGAGTGCTTGCCGTCATCGGCATCATCATCGGCGGCGTCCTGGTCGGGTTCGGCGTCCACTTCGTCCCGGTCGGCGGTGCGCCCGCAGCAATGGGACAGGCGCCCGGTATTGCGACCGGTGTGCCGATGCTCGCCGCCGGTGCCGGCCTTGCCGGACTCTTCGGCGGAGCGTGGGCCGCCCCGCTCGGGTTCGGTATCGCTCTCGCCGGCGGTGCGGTCGGCGGCGGACTCTTGATGGCAATCACCTGTACGATGGTCAACATCATCTACGTCTTCGGCATGGGCATCCCGGCAGCTTCCGGTAAGGTCGCAAAGGACCCGATCACGGGCGACACCTTCCCCGAGTACAAGAGCCAGGGTACCGAGGGGCACGGTCTCCCGTTCACGTCCTGGATCGGCGGCGTCGTCGGCGGCGCACTCGGCGGCCTCGGCGGAACGCTCATCTACCTCGAGCTCCTCAGCGTCTACCAGACACAGTTGCCCGTCATCCTGAGCACAACGGTCGAGCAGATTGCACCCGTCGCCGTCTCGCTTGCCGGTGTCTTCACGATTGGCATATTCCTGATCGTTGCCGTGCTTTCCGCATACAACATCACCGGTACGATCGAGGGGCCGCACGACCCCAAGTTCAAGCGGTTCCCGAGAGCGGTCATTGCAGCCGCCGTGGCATCCGCCGTTGCAGGCATGTTTTCGATCGCGCTGCTCGAACTGGTGGGGGTATTCTAAATGACGGTTAAAGTTGAAGTAGGAGCAGGCGGCATCCCCCACAACCGGATCCTGATCTACGGGCTCGTGGGATCGCTCGTCTTCATCTATCTGACGCTCCTGAATGAGGTCACCCAGACCCAGTACTTCTCGTTCTTCGGCGGACTCGCCGCCGTGGCCGCACTCCTCTGGGGTACCGACACGATCAAGTACCTCTGCAGTTACGGTCTCGGCACCGGTGTCCCGTCGGCGGGTATGATCGCGCTCGGGTCCGGCGTCATCGCCGCGCTCTTCGGAGCCACGACCGGCATCTTCGCGCCTATCGTGACGATCATCATCGCCGCGATCATCGGTGCGGTCGCCGGGATCATGGCAAACCACGTAGTCCGGATGGACATTCCGGTCATGGTCACCTCCTTGATCGAACTTGCAGTCGTCGGTGCGATGACCGTGCTCGGCCTCGCAGCCATGGCCTGCGGAACGTTCGGGTTCCTCGGCATGATCACCGGTGAGATCGCGATCCTCGGGTTCACCGTGCAGACCTACGAATACTCTCTCATCGGTGGCAGCATCATTGCCGTCATCTTCATGCTCGGCGCCATCGCCATCCAGCACTCCTTCAACGCCTGCCTCGGGCCGGGGGAGAAGCAGGACCGGACGCTGATGCTCGCTGCAGAATGCGGATTCCTCTCCATGATCCCCATTGCAGTCATCTCGTTCGCATTCATCGAATTCCTTCCCGCTCTCGTCTCGCTGGTGGTCTCGGTCATCGGGTGGATCTACACCTACACGCAGTACATCGCGCTTGCAAAACGTGATGCCTATGCATGGCTCGACGCAAAGCCGATCCTTGAGCCAAAGGGAGGTGCCTGAATGGCATACATTCAGGTACTGCCTGAGTTCGGGCTGGTTGCCGACCCGATAGTCGGCGTCGTCACCACCGCCGGTGTCTCGTACACCCCCGTGCTCGAGCAGGTAGCGGAACTCGAGAAGATCACCGACGACCTGGTCGGTATGCTCTCCGGAGAGGGCAACTTCCTCGCATCGTTCCCGAACAGGGAGGGTGTTCTGAAAATCGCCGGAAGCGTGACCGCATTCTGGTACGGCATGGCAATTGGCCTTCTGGTTGCCGGTGTCGTCGTATTAGGACTGCTGTGAGGTGAAGAACATGGTTGAGAAAAAATCACCGGCCAGCGGATGGCCGATCGTTCAGGGCGACTTCCACACGGGAGATCCAGAAAGTTGTGTCGGCGTCGTCACCATGGGTTCCCACCTCGATGAGCAGGGTATCTGCGATGCCGGAGCGGCAATCGCGGGGTCCTGCAAGACCGAGAACCTCGGCCTTGAGAAGATCATCGCAAACATCATCTCCAATCCCAACATCAGGTTCATCCTCTGCTGCGGTACGGAGGTTAAGGGACACCTGTCCGGCCAGAGTTTCATAGCCCTGCACGCAGGCGGTGTCTCCGGCGGCAAGATCGTCGGGGCCCAGGGAGCCATCCCGTTCATCGAGAACCTCTCCGACGAAGCGATCAAGCGCTTCCAGGACCAGATCGAGATCCTCAACATCATGGAAACCGAGGACATGGGCACCATCAAGGCCAAGATCGATGAACTCAAGGCCAGAGACCCCGGTGCGTTTTCGGCTGAACCCATGGTCATCGAGGTCAAAGAAGCGGGCGGTGCTGGAGAGGAAGAAGCAACCGGCGAAGTGCAGCCGCTCACCGGAGAACTGGCACTGATACACGCACGGATGAAAGTCATCGAGCGGATGGTCACCGATATCGGCTACCGCGACAGGTTTGCCGCCGGTGTCTACTCGGGTAAGATCGAGGGGCTCATGATCGGCCTCATCGTCTCGTTCGTAATTATGGGGTTCATCTTGCTGGGGTGAGATAAATGGCAGAAGAAACTACACAGGCAGCAGGCCCCATCCGGATGGCTGCAATCAATGCAATGATGAACTCCATCCGGTACAAGGCACAGATCCTTGCCCGCACGAACAAACTCGAATCCGGGATCATGGGCATGGGAATCATCGGGTTCACAGTCGGGCTCGCCGTAGCCATGCTCCTGATCGTGATTCCGGCACTGATGCTGGGGGCGATCTAACATGGCCGAGAAAAAATCACCGGCCAGCGGATGGCCGATCGTTCAGGGCGACTTCCACACGGGAGATCCACAGAGTTGCGTCGGCGTCGTCACCATGGGTTCCCATCTCGACGAACAGGGCATCTGCGATGCCGGAGCGGCAATCACCGGGTCCTGCAAGACCGAGAACCTCGGCCTTGAGAAGATCATCGCAAACGTCATCTCCGACCCAAACATCAGGTTCATCCTCTGCTGCGGCACGGAGGTTAAGGGACACCTGTCCGGTCAGAGTTTTATGGCCCTCCATTCCGGCGGAGTCGCCGGCGGTAAGATCGTCGGGGCCCAGGGAGCCATCCCGTTCATCGAGAACCTCTCCGATGAAGCGATCAAGCGCTTCCAGGACCAGGTCGAGGTCGTCAACATCATGGAAACCGAGGACATGGGCACCATCAAGGCCAAGATCGATGAACTCAAGGCCAGAGACCCCGGTGCGTTTTCGGCCGAACCCATGGTCGTCGAGGTCAAGGAAGCGGGCGGTGCCGGCACAACGGGAGTTGCCGTTGCAGGCGCGAACCCGCAGTTCCTTGAGATCGAAGAACGGCTCAACGCCATCGAGGAGAAGATCGAGTTCGTCGATGCAGAGATTGCCCAGCGTGTCGGAAGAAAGATCGGACGCGATATCGGCATCCTGTACGGACTGGTCGCAGGTTTGATTGTATTCATGATGTTGTTGGTATTACTACCCAAATTGATGGGGTACCTGTAAGGAGGATTGACGAATATGTTCAAGTTCGAAAAAGAGCAGACGGTACACGACTTCAACGGTACCAAGATCGGCGGGCAGCCTGGAGAATACCCGACCGTGCTCGGTGCATCCATCTTCTACAACAAGCACGAAGTTGTTCTGGATGACCACACCGGAAAGATCGACAAGGTAAAGGCAGAGGGACTCTGGAACCGCTGCCAGGAACTCTCGGATATCACCGGCATTCCGCACTTCATCCAGATGATTGCCGAACACGCTGAAGCCTTCGATAGTTACATCGACTGGTTCTGCAGCATCGATGACAAGACCGCGTTCCTGATGGACTCGTCGGAACCCAAGGCGCTTGCACACGCATGCCAGTACGTCACCGAGGCAGGCGTCGCCGACCGCGCGATCTACAACTCCATCAACGGTTCGATCCTGCCCGAGAACATCGAGGCCCTGGCAAAGAGCGACGTAAACGCAGCAATCGTCCTCGCCTTCAACCCCGGCGACCCGTCGGTCTCCGGACGCGAGAAGGTGCTCACCGAGGGAGGCGTTGCCGGACAGGAGATGGGGATGCTTGAGATCGCAGAGAAATGCGGCATCACCCGCCCGATCCTCGATACCGCAGCGACCCCGCTCGGCCTTGGCTCCGGCGGCTCGTACCGTGAGATCCTTGCCTGCAAGGCAATCCACGGTCTCCCCACCGGCGGCGCCTACCACAACATGACCGTCTCCTGGACCTGGCTGAAGCGCTGGAAGGGAACGAAGAAGACCCCGTCGCAGCAGCTGGCCGGCCTCGAGGGCAAAGACGCGCTCATCGAGCAGCTCACGCACCACTACCTCGGCGGGACGGACGGTATGCGCCAGGCGGCCTGGTCCGCGCCCGATATCGGCTGCAACATGGTTGCAAGCACGCTCGGCGCCGACCTCATCATGTACGGCCCGATCGAGAACGTCGAGGCGATGATCACCGCACAGGCCTATGTGGATATCGTTGTGCTGGAAGCGGTGCGAGATCTCGGCATCGACACCCAGGTCGACACTCACCCGTTCTTTAAACTCATCTAACCTTTTTTTGCCGCCCGGCTTTCGCCGTGACTGTCCCGAAGTTGCATCTCCTCTGCAACCGGAATACGATGCTTCATGAATGCGAGCGCCGCCAGGTACGAGAGGAGACAGAACCCGGGGAAAACTCCACAGCCGGAGCACTCAAAAAGAGTATGTTACCCTGGAAACCAGGGTCCGTTCAGGGCAGTTTGATGTGCCCGGCGATCCTGAGTTTCCCCCCTTCGAGATAATGAAGCACCGCCGTATCGCCGGGGAGGTAGACGATGTCTTTTTCCAGCGCAAGCGTAAGCGTCGGCTGCCGCCAGTCGCCGCCGTCCCGCACCGCCTCCACCCGCGCCGGAATGAACTGCATCCAGTGGCCGACGTGAAGCACCGTTCCCGCCGTGAGCGGGGTCGGCCAGTACCTGACCAGCGTCGCCTGCACTTCAAGAGTCGCACGGGTCTGGACCGCAGGGTCGTTTGAGAGGACAAAGCCGCGGTCGAGATCATCGGACTCGATGTTTTTGAGCGCGATCCCCACGCGGTCTCCCTCGGCGGCCCAGTCAAAGTCGTTGTCGTGCTTCTGGATGGAGCGCACCATGACCGCCCGTTCTCCCGGGTAGACCTTCAGGGCGTCGTGTTTCTTAATGCCGCCCCGCACCACGTCGCCGAGAACGACCGTCCCGATGCCGTGGACGTTGAAGTGGTGATCGATCGGGACCGTCCCCACCGTCCCGGCACCGGGCGGAACGGGTGTACGGGCATGTGCCTCGCGAAGCAGGAGGTCGCGCAGTGCAATCGGGTCTTCGTCCACAAACCGGTAGTGTTCGAGCACCGTCCCCCGGAGAAGCGGCGCGACCCCATCGGGAGTTAAGTAGTTCCGGAGGACGATGTAGCCCTGCTCTATCTGCGCTTCATCAAGCATCAGCACCCACTCGCCGAACGTCGGGGAGATCTCATCAACCACGATGAGTGCCGCGTCCGCCGTCGACGCGGCGTAGAAGAGCGGAGCCAGCCGCTCGGGATACCGCGTCGGTTCGACGATGGTGACGGTGTCGTCACCCTTCTTCAGGTTATAGAAGGTGATATCGGATTCCGTGCCTTTCTTCCCGAGGTCCTTCGCGTAACCGGCGGGTCCCAGCACGACAACATTCAGGTTGCCCATATAAGGAGAGATTTGACGGCCAATCGTATGAGGTTTACCTAGGATGACGGAGATCAGGCCGGCCATCCTGCGCCCATCTTCGGAAACCTGCCGCGTGAGAGATAACAAAATGGATTTAATAATATCAAGACAACTTTAATTATTATATTAAAATGTCCAGACGCAGGCTGATTGCAGTCCCGATCCTCATCTGCATCCTTCTCGCCAGCATGATCCTTGCTGTCGCCCTCGGACCGACCAGTATCTCGATCTGGTCGCTCTTCAACCCGGAGATAACCTGGACGATCATCTGGAGCCCGGAGACCGGCCTCATCATCCGTCCGCTCGGATATGATGCCGATTGGATGATCCTCTGGGAGATCAGGACCCCACGGGCGATTGCAGCAGCGCTGGTCGGGTGCGCGCTTGCCGTGGCAGGTACGGCCATGCAGGGGCTGTTCAAGAACTCCATGGCCGACCCCTACATCCTCGGCACTTCGGCCGGCGGCTCACTCGGAGCCGCACTCTCGATCGTCCTCTTCGCGGGTGCAGGACTGCCGATCTTCGCATTCGTGGGGGCGGCAATCGCCACTTTTACCGTCTACACCATCGCCCGCCAGGGCGGGAAGATCCCGGTCGAGACGCTCCTGCTCTCCGGCGTCGCCCTCTCCATGCTCCTCTCCGCGTTCCTCTCCTTCCTCATGTACACCTCCGGCCGGAGCCTCCACCAGATCATGTTCTGGCTGATGGGAGGGTTCTGGAACGTCTCGTGGGACGACGTCTTCGTCGCCATCCTCATCCCGATAGGGTGCGTGGCCATCTACCTCTACGCCCGCGACATCAACATCATCTCGCTCGGGGAAGAGGATGCGATTCACCTGGGCGTGAACGTCGAACGATTGAAGCAGATCCTCCTCTTTGTGAGCGCGTTCCTGACGGGCATAGCGGTCTCCATCGCAGGAGCGATCGGGTTCGTCGGTCTGGTCACACCCCACGTGATGCGCCTGATCGTCGGACCCGACCACCGCATCCTTCTCCCCGCTGCCGCCCTTGCAGGCGGCATCCTCCTCGTCTGGTCCGATACGCTCACGCGGACGTTTGCCGGCGACATGCCGGTCGGGATCCTGACCGCCTGCTTCGGCGCACCGTTCTTCATCTACCTTCTGCGGAGCCGGATGAAAGCATGAAATCGGTCGAGATCATCAATATCGACGTCTCCTACGGCGCAAAGAAGATCCTCGAGGCGATCTCACTTTATGCCGATAAAGGCGAGATCCTCGGGATCATCGGACCGAACGGGTCGGGAAAGACGACGCTCTTAAAAGCGATGAGCCGGATCGTCGCTCCGGATTCCGGAGAAGTCCGCCTCAACGACCAGAGCCTTGCGACCTTCAATTTCCGGGAGCTGGCACAGCAGATCGCCGTTGTGCCGCAGGATATCGCGATCAGTTTCGATTATACCGTGCGGGAGATCGTCATGATGGGGAGGCACCCCTATATCGGGAGGCTCTCCTCCGAGACCGCCCGGGACCTGGAGGTCTGTGACCGCGCCATGCACCTCACAAACGTCGCGCACCTTGCCGATTCATCGGTTCACGAGATCAGCGGCGGCGAACGGCAGCGGGTGCTCATCGCCCGGGCGCTCACGCAGGAACCGAAGGTCCTGCTGCTCGACGAGGCCACCTCGAACCTCGATATCAGCCATCAGATCGAGATCCTCAACATCATCAGAGACCTCACCGGAAGCGTCACGGTAATCAGCGTCTTCCACGACCTCAACCTGGCCGCCTGCTACTGCGACCGCCTGATCATGCTCAAAGAGAAGAAGATTGTTGCCGTCGGCGAGCCTGAAGATGTGCTGACCCGGGAGACGCTCAAGGCGGTATACGGGATCGACGCACTGGTAAAACCGCATCCGCTGACAGGGAGGCCCTATGTCCTCCCGATATACGAACGCACCGCAAAAGATCGGCCGACGGAGAGGGTGCATGTCGTCTGCGGCGGGGGTATGGGGTCCGATCTCCTCTACGCCCTCCACAAGGAGGGGTTCCGGGTGAGTGCCGGCGTGCTCACGGTCCTCGACACCGACTATGCAACGGTAACGGCATTGGGAATACCCTGCGTCGCCGAGGCGCCGTTCTGCGCGATCTCTCCCGATGCCAGAAGCGAACTTGAGCGGTGCATCGACGAGGCGCATGCCGTCGTCATCACGGCAATGCCCATAGGATGGGGCAATATCGAGAACATCCGGATACTGGAGCGCCGCCGGAACAAGCCCATTATACTCCTCAACAGCAAAACCCAATCGTTTCAGGATTTCACCGGAGGTGAGGCCGAAGCGATCGTTCGCGGGCTGCTCGACCGGGGGGCGGTCGAGGCGGAACGGGTCGACCGGGTGCTGCAGATCCTCAGGGAGACGGCATGACCCACCGCTGCAGAACCACGGGCGCCGACAGAGAGGAGAGAGAGGACACGCTCTTGCAGCACCGCCGGCCCGCATACCCCGCGCATTCACCCTGCGGGGCAGGACAGCAGACCGCGGATCTGGCCGCCAACCGGGCTTTCCTGCCCCGGGGCGGTCCGACGGACGAGCAACTTATTGCGTATGCTCTGGATATAAAAGACCGGCCGCGCGAATATGCATACGTCTTCGATCCGGCCGGGCAGTTGCTCTTTTGCCTGAAAGGCGAGCGGGCAGCAATCCAGTTCGATTACCGGGACCGATTTCGCCTTTTCCAGACGATATTTCTCCACAACCACCCTCTCGGGAGTTCATTCTCACTCGCGGATATTCAGACGGCCTGCGCCTTCAACATGCAGGCGATGCTTGCCGCAACCAGGACACACCTCTTCATCCTGACGCCGCCGAACCGCGATCCTTTCTTTACAAGAGGCCATTACCGGGACATCGTCCGGTGCTACAGAATACGGAGCGCGATGCTTCCCGCTTCGCAGCGCCTGACGATCTGTGACCGGCTCTGGGATGCGATATCTGTGGATATGGACATGACCTACACCCGGGTCCGGCTCGACGGATCTACCTCGCCGGGCGACGCGATCGGGGATCACAGCCCCGGTAGCGGATAACCTCCACCGAATCCGGGGAACCTCTGCAAAAGTGAGAGGTCCAGAGAGGCCGCAGGCGTCAATTTGTAAAGGTTTATTACTCTAACACAATTAAATTTATAATTATGCGAAACATGCTCCTGATGGTCTCCGTCTCCCTGGTCATTGCATTGTTCCTGTCTGTTGGTGCAGCGGGCGCAACCCTCGCGCCTGACGGAGACACCACCCCCATCGTCCCGCCCCCGGAAGAATCAGGTAACCTCTCATCCGGGGGACTCACTCCAGCGGCAACGGAGACCGCCGGGAGAGTCGTTACGGTGACCGACGACTCCGGGGAGACCGTCGTCATCCGGGGAATACCGCAGAGAATCGTCTCGCTTGCCCCTTCCAACACCGAGATCCTGTACGCCCTCGGTCTGGGGGACCGGATCGTCGGTGTCGCCGATTACAGCAATTACCCGCCGGAGGCTTCCGATAAACCGACGGTCGGCGGCTACAGCAGTGTCAACCTCGAGCGGGTGGTCGCGGCGGAGCCCGACCTGGTCGTTGCCGCGCTCGGCAACACGGAGGAGGTGATCGACCGCCTGAGAGGGCTCGGGATGACCGTCCTCTACCTCGACCCGCAGACTATCGACGATGTCCTGAAGGATATCGAACTCGTCGGAGCGGCAACCGGACAGGAGGAACAGGCATCGGCGCTTGCTCTTGACCTCCAGAACCGCACCCGGGCAGTGACCGATAAGACGGGAGATCTGGCGGAAAAGCCGTCCGTCGCCCATGTCGTCTGGCATGACCCGATCTGGGTCAGCGGACGGGGGACGTTCCAGGACGAGGTTATCACGATGGCCGGAGGGACCAACGCATTCGGTTCGGTTGACGAATGGAGCATCGTCGGTCTTGAAGAGTTCATCGCCACGGACCCCGAGTACATTATCGTCAGTTCCGGCACCGGCATGACCGAAGAGGAACAGAACGTCATCTACAACTACTTCATGAACGAGTCCCGGATGCAGAACCTGGAAGCGGTCAGGAACAACCATGTTTATGTCATCGACGCCGATATCATCAGCCGGGGAGGTCCGCGAATCGTGGACGCCCTCGAGGAGGTGGCGGGAGACATTCACCCGGACCTCTTTGAGGCACCCGCAAGGACAACAACCCCTGCAGCCCGGGCGCCGGGATTCGGCGCGGTCCCACTCGTCTGTGCGCTGTGCATCGTCGCCCTATTCGGGACGAAGAGGTAGAACGAAACGGTAGCCAGGGTCCCATGCCGCCGATAAAGGATATCGGGTGCTCCACCTGCTGCCTGATGGACCGGACGCTTGAAGAGGCGCTCGGCTTCATCTCCCGCCGCACGAACCGTGCGGAGGTCCTCTCCGACGGCCCCCACTCCCTCTTCCACACCGAAGAGGCCTGCTATTCGTTTGACCTCCGGTACACCGTCCATGCCCCGGTCGCCGATATCAACATCGCATCCGACAACGAGCACCTGCGAAGGGCAAGCGTCCGGGTCCTTGACGATCTCACGAAGATCTGCGACCGGATAGGCGCCGAACGGCTGGTCGTTCACCCGGGGCATTTCTGGGGAGAGGAGATGCAGGATGCCGCCGGGCAGGCCCTGAACCGCTCGCTCGGCGACCTCGCCGCAATCCAGGAGGAGGTGAACGTCCGTCTCGCCGTCGAGAATATGGGGGCATGGGATATCTGCTTCTTCAGAGAGCCGGAGTTTCTCGACCGTCTTGCCGACCTCGGCCTCGGTTTCGCCCTCGACGTGGGGCACGCCCATGTCAACGGCAACCTGGACTCTTTCCTGGAACGGGGAGGGGCGATCCACGTTCACCTGCACGACAATTTCGGCAGCCGGGACGACCACATGGCGTGCGGTGAAGGAAATATCGAGTTCTGCCGTGTAATGCAGGCCATTCCGCAGAACGCCACGAAGGTCGTCGAACCGGTATCGTTCCGGCAGTATGAGTCAAGTCTCAACTATCTGAGATCAGTCTTTCCGTGAACCGCCTCATCGATTCATCCCGATCAGCCGTTCCACCGCCGCGCGGAATTCCCGAAACTCTCCCGAGACTTCGGGACCGGCGGAGCCGGGATAGCCGTTTGCACCCCGGGAAACGACAGTCCGTCCACCCATCTCCATCCGCAGGTACCAGTAGGTGACGTCGGAGCAGGAGTATGGAGAGACGTACTCCGGCTCCCACTCCCGGACACCGAGCCGGTCGGCGGTCTCCAGGAACCGGACCCACTCCTCCGGTGTCGGCGCGACCTCGGTCACCACGCCGGAGTAACCGCCCGCACTCGCATATTCGTAGAGAAGTCGGCCCTCCACAAGCCTGACGTAGAGGGACGGCCCGACGCTCCCGCCGATGTAGAACTCAAACGCTGCCGGTGGCGTACCGTCGTGCATATCCGTTACTTCGTTAATCCGGGCATCGGTATAATCTTTGTCAAACCGGCGGGACACCGGCAGAGACGTATCAACTCCTCCCGTCATCTCCCGTACCGAAAAATTCACGCAAAGTGCAGTCTCCCCGAAGAGGAGGAAACTCGAACACCGAAAGGTTACGAAGTGCGAGCACGGCGAGTTTGAGCATCGAAGGTGCGAAGGAGGAGAGGGGCAGGAACCGGTGCCGGGTTATACGACCAGGACGGCCAGATACCCGGCGACCATAAGGCCCATACAGAAGATCCCGGCGATATCGGCTCTGCCCGGGGCGAGGTCGCGCATGGGCGTCCGCCGGCCGGAGCGGTATCCCCGGAGATCGATGGTCAGCCCGAGGACCGTGGCCTTCCCGAGAGAATTTGAGACCAGGGGGATGATGATGGGGAAGAGACCCCGGATCTTCCCGGTAAATCCCTTCCCGGGGTTATAGGCACGGGCAAGTTGCGCCTCATGGATCCGTTTTCCCTCAAGCTGCAGGCTCGGAATGAACCGGAGGGCAATCAGGAACATGAGCGTGTAGTCCACGGGCATCCGGAGGCGGTCCATAAGGTGGACAAGGTCGCGCGGCTGGGTCGAGATGACCAGGAGCTGGAAGACAAAGAGCATACTGCAAAATCGGAGCGACATCGCGGCCGCAAGAGAGATCGCTCCCATCGTGACGGGAAAGGCCCCGCCGATGACCGGAACAGCCGGCGGGACCAGATAGCCGAGAGTTTCCCCGCTCTGAACGGTGAGGATGGTGAGGACGAACAGGCTTGCCGCGAGCGAGACGAGCAGGGGTACCTGGCGCAGGAGGTCGCGAACGAGCCCTCCTGCCGCCGCTACGGCCACGATCACGCCGACAAGGACCGCGAGCATCACAGTGTCGCTCGTCAGCACCGCGAGGACCACGACGACGACCGCAAAGATCAGTTTGGTGATCGGGTGGAGGCGGTGAAAGACGCTCTCCCGGATGACGTACTGCATAATTTCAGGCATGGTTCCTCCTCATACTTTCTCCTGTCGCCGACGATGCTCCCCTGCTCCATCCTGACGATACGGTCGGCGTATTCCTCCCCAAGGCGCATATCATGCGTCACCATGATGATTGTGCGGCCTTCCGCCGCAAGGCGGCAAAGGGTCTCCATGACCCGCGCCGCCTCCCGCGCGTCCAGGCCGGTCGTGGGTTCGTCGAGCACGATCACCTCCGGCCTCATGGCGATGACACAGGCGATGGCCAGGCGCTGCCGCTCGCCCCGCGAGAGCGACCGCGGGTAGGCCGCCTTCCGGTGGAGGAGGCCGACCTCGCGAAGGGCCGCATCGACCGGCTCCTCCGTGCTCTCCGGGTCTATGTTCCGGAGGCCGAACGCCACTTCGTCCCCCACGGTCTCCGCGAAGAGCATGGTGTCCGGGTTCTGGAAGACCAGGCCCACGTGGCGCGCGAGTTCTGCGACCGGGATGGCCGCGGCATCGAGCCCGTCGACGAAGACGCTGCCCTCGGTGGGATGGAGCAGCCCGTTGAAGTGCTTGATGAGCGTCGTCTTCCCCGACCCGTTTTCTCCGACCACAGCCACGATCTCGGCGGGAGCAATCTCGAGGTCGACTCCGCGGAGGGCCGCAATGCCGTCGTAACGGTGGACGAGCCCCCGGACGGATATGATGGGAGACGCCCCTGCCGGGCGGGCCGCTCCCGGTGCCGGGTGCCGGGCGCCGTCCGTCGGCGGCTCCGGGAGGCCGTCCGGCATCATGTCAGCAGAGGGCCCCTCCCGTGCAATCTTCCCGCCTTCGATCAGGACCGTACGGTCCGCGATTGCGGCAAGCGCGGCGAATTTCTGCTCGACGATGAGCACGGCCGTTCCCTCATCCGATAGCCGCCGGAGGAGGGCGGAGACCGCCCGGGTCGCCTCCGCGTCCAGCTCGGCGGTCGGTTCGTCGAGGATCAGGATCTCCGTTCCCAGGGCGAGGGTTGCGGCGATGGCGACCCGCTGCTTCTGCCCACCGGAGAGGGTGTGGGGGGCCCTATCCGCAAGGTCGGCGATCCCGGTCGCCTCCATCACGTCGCGGAGCCTCCGCTGCATCTCAATTTTTGCGATCCCGAGGTTCTCAAGCCCCGATGCCACCTCTTCCTCAACGGTGGTGAAGATGAGCTGGGCGTCGGCATCGTCGAAAACCACGCCGACGCGCCTCCCGATCTCTGCCATGCCCCGGTAGTCCCGGACGTTCTTCCCGGCAACTGTGATCGCGCCCTCAAGCGTGCCGCCGTACTCGTGGTGGAGGATGCCGGACGCGGCAAGGCAGAGAGTCGTCTTCCCGGCCCCGGTAGGGCCGGTAACGAAGACGATCTCGCCCTTCCGGAGATCGAGGCTGATCCCGTCGAGAGCCGGTGAGTCGGAGCCGGGATACGTGTAGGAGACGTCTCGAAGAGAGAGGACGGCTCCCCCCTCGCCCGCCTCAGGACTCATCGACTTTCCTCGCACCCTGTGCCGGAGCCGCGTGCCGCGCACCACGCATCAGAGCCCGCGACGCCGGCACCACAAGCGCCTGCCCGACGACGGCATTGACCGCCGCCGTGATGAGGACGATCGGCACGGTGACCACGAGGAACGCCTCGAAGGTTCCGTAGGTTCCAAGGATCGTCGGGGCCACGGCGAGGAGCGCGATGATGATGAAGGAAAACCCGCTCGCAAATGTGGCCAGAAGCGTCGTCACGGCCGGGGCAAGAGCAAAGCGCTCCTTGAGCACCAGGTAGGCACCGAGACAGACGACCGCCCCGATGGGCTCGCTGACGAGGTTTGCAGGCGGGAAGAACGAGTGGCTGATGAGAGCGCATATGATGCCCGCCACAACGCCGATCCCGAGGGCCTCGCGGAACGTGGGCACGATGAGGATGATGGCAAGGCTATAGAAGGCGATCACGAGGTTCGATACGATGGGGCCGGGGATCAGGAGCGACATGTACCTGATGATGGCCCCTACGGCAAGGAGTATGCCGACAATTGCGATATCTCTCGATTTCATGGTATCAGTTTCTGGAAATGGTGTTCAACGAGCGATCCTGTTTGAATTCGGGAAATCAATGCTCGCGCCAGCGAGACCGGGGCAACGGCCGAAAGGACCCCCCAGGGATATTCTCAGTGAGGAGGGGCAAGACGGAAGGGACCTGCAACATAGTACACACCACTGCACATAATAGAACATTAATGTATATATATTTGGCGGGCGCGAAACCGGTCCGGAACCGGTCATCGCTGCAAAGAGCAGGAGCGCCGCAACGAACATCGCGCCGACCGTCAACCACCACCGTGAAACTCTCCGGGCCTCACCCCCGTCGCCAGGTGTGCCTTTATGAGAGAGTACGAACATGGAGGTGCAACATGACCCCGACCGGGGTATCCTCCCCATCGTGCATCTATGCCTGTACCCGGTTCCGGGTCCGCAGGACGAACCTCATCTTCCGTGAAGAGTATCCGCGGATCATGCAAATGAGCATCCCGGAAGTCATTGCTCACCTCGGGCGGCGGGAGGAGTACCGACAGGAGGTCGTGGACCTGGCGCACGACTACGCCGGGGCCCAGCTCATTGAAGAGGCGGTAAACAGGAGTCTGGCGCGGTCGTTCCGGCATGCCATGCAGATCGCCCCGGGAGACCTGCAAACCCTGACCGGGGAATACCTCACCCGATGGGACATTGCAAACGTCATGGCGGTCCTGCGCGGCACGGTGCACGAGGTACCCCGACAGCAGGTCCGCGACCTCCTTATCCCGGCGGGAGAGGTCGACAGCGCGCTCCTCGACCGCCTCCTCACCTTCACGACCTGTAGCGACGTCCTCGAAGGCCTCCGGGACTGGCGGCTCTACCCGGTCCTTGCAGAATACTACCGGATCTGCGGAGAAAAAGGCGTCTTTGCCCGGATCGAGAACGAACTCTATCGGCAGTACTACGCAGGACTGCTCAACCTCGGTTCGTCCGGGTGCAGCGGGTGTCAGGAGTTGATCGCCTATCTCCGGTTCGAGATCGACAGTACCAATATGAAGAACCTCCTCCGGCTCCACTGTGCAAAAGAGGCATGCGATATGACGGTCATCGACCGGACCATGATCCCGGGCGGTCGTATACCCATCGCCTTCTTCCGGCGGCTCTACGGTACCGAGACGGAGGGAGAGTTCGTCAACATCTTCCTCACGACCGATATTGCCCCGGTCCTCGCAGAGGCGGTGCGCGGACTCCGGCAGGACCCGGCCTTCGCAAGCGTCGACGCTGCGGAACTGGTCTGGGAGCGGTGGCACCAACGGCGGCGGCCGGTCCATGAAATCGAGATGGCGGTCACCCGCGTCCGGCTCCGCCAGATGGAGTCTCTATCCCGGCGCCACCCGTTTTCGGTGCTGCCGGTAATCGCATACCTGGAGCGAAAGAGGTACGAGGTCGCGAACCTGCGGGCAATCGCACGAGGAAAAACATTTGAACTGCCGTCCGAACGGATATGGCAGTACATCGTCCTGTAGGCCATGCACCATGACGACGGCTGACGACATCAAACCCACCCGGTCCGGTCTCCTGATTGTCAGGCGGCGGATGACGCTTGCGAAGCGAATACACCGGCTCCTATCCATGAAACTGGACGGCATGATGCTGGAGCTCGTCAAACTCGTCGATCGGGCTGCCCTGCAACGCGAAAAACTTGAGGAACGTTACGCCGGGGCGCGGGAGATGGCGGCAATCGCCGCCATGATGGAGGGGGGAACGGGCGTGCTCCTCGCAGCGCTCTCGGTCGAGACCATCCCGACCTACACAACCGGGCACAAAAACGTCTTCGGGGTGCGGCTCCCGGACCTCGAGCCGGTGATGGTAAAGAAGACGCTCGACCAGCGGGGCTACGGCATCCTCGGGACCTCGCCGGTCATCGACGACGCTGCCGACGCTTACGAAGACCTCCTTGAAGCAATCATTGCAAGCGCCGAACTCGAAGGCGGGGTCAGGAGACTGCTCGACGATATCGAACGAACCCGCCGAAGGGTGAATGCTCTGGAGTTCAAGGTTATCCCGGAACTTACGGAGATGTACCGGTTTATCGAGTATCAGCGCGACGAGATGGAACGACAGGAATGGACGCGGCTCCGGCGCATCAAAAAAATAAAAGCAAAAAGAGAGATCCGCTAATGAGCGGCCGCCTGTCGCGTAAGGCATGCGATTGCGGTGTCGACGATTGCACCGAGTGCCTCCACGCCGAAGGTCTCGGACGAAAGGACGATGTCGTAGGGGGAGAGATCGTCGATCTCAATACCGTAATAGTTCAGGTAACGGGTGGACTCCGACCGCTGCCGGTTCTCCGTGTAGGCCCGGGCCCCCTCTTCGTCCATCCCGTCGCGACCCGCGATCCGCTTTGCCCGGCAGGGAAGCGACGCAGTGAGCCAGATCCGGAGATCGGCGTTCTCGACCATCCGGCCCGAGAGCCTGCCCTCGACGATGATGTTCCCGGCACTCTCACCAATCTCTTTTTGCCGGGTATCGATCATCCGATCGACCGAAGGGTCGTTCTCTGCAAACCTGCCGAACTCAGCGAGGTCCATGCTGTGCTCCCTCGCAAGCTGGCGGAAGACCTCTCCCGCGGAGATGAGGTCAAGCCTGTACTTTGCGGCAAGATACCGGGCAAGCGATGTCGTACCGCTGCCCGGCGGCCCGCTGATGGTTATCCGCATCAGAGCCCTCCGATATTGAGCGACTTCCTGATCACCTGGCTGATAGCAAGCGAACAGATCATGTACCAGAGAATCCAGGCCGGGACAATCCAGAATGCAAAGTCCGAGAGACCGACGGTCCCGATGAAGGGCAGCACGATGCCGTTCGTGATGGTGGCCGGCGCACCGAGCGGCGGGAGCCGGAAGAGGAGCCAGAAGAAGATCGGCACCGTCAGCAGGAGGATGATTGCCATCGGAGTAAACTGCTGTCGGGAGATATCGAGCTGGTCCTGCATCATCCGCTCTTGCTTTCCCTGGAGTTTTTTGATCTTCTTTTCATCTCCGGAGAGCTGGGCCTCCCGGAACTCTCTCTGGAATGCCCGCGCCCTCTCCTGCGTCTCCTGCATCTTCTCGTAATCAATGGTATATTTCTGGACGAGCGATGAATAGAGACCGGTAATGCTGGAAAGAACCAGAATCATGACGAAAAACGGCACACCGAATACGTCGATGAACGGCCCGAACAGCACATTCATCGCTGAACCGACCGCCACCCGGAACCACTCGATGCTGTACGAGAGCATCACGAGCATGGTAAACACGAGAGCGATTGTCGGGCCGTGCTTCTTCAGGTCCATATCAGGTTACCTCAGCACACTTACCAGGTCGTCGACGCCTTTCTCGAGCAGGAAGTTCTCGTTCCTGACAATCTTGATAGTGCAGCCGGTATACATCGCATACGCCGCGCTGACGGCGCGATTGAACTCCTGGTGCTCGGCAATCGCCCGGGAGCCTTCCATGTCACGGACTCTCGAGTCGTCACCAAGCCGACGCATCAGGATCTGGTCCGGGTCGGTCTCAACCAGCACGACGATGTCTGGCATCAGTTCACGGAGCACCCACTCGGGCAGCCCCGCAAGGAAACCCGTCGGGGTCTTGACGCTGCTGTGGGTATCGACGATGACGTTCGCGTTAATACTCATAGCAGCGATCTCCGAGGCTGCCGCCTGCTGGAGACGCTTCTGCACGTCTTTTCCGAGTTTGCGCATCTCATCGCGATTCGAGACCAGGTTCTCCTTTCTCGCCACGTCAAACATGAACGTGCCGAAGTTTACGGCTTCGTAAGCGATGCCCTCGACCGCCAGTCTCTCCATCGCACCGGTGATAACGGTGGTCTTCCCGACACCGGGAACCCCCGTAACGACAACTTTCTTTCCCAACGTTCTCACTCCCAGTAGGGTATCATTCGCAGTAAAATAAATCCGTGCCTTGAAGAATAATGCCTTTCGGAATCATCCAAACCCGGCGGCCGCGGCGGCCGCCCGGACAAAAAACGGCTGTGAAGGGAATTGTTCCGGGAAAACTCCCCAAGAACTCGCTCCCCTTCGAAGCGAGCGCGTCG
>NZ_DANC01000048.1:0-13801 GCF_002499755.1 Methanoculleus sp. UBA291
GAGGTGTTTCGGGATCACCTCATGAAAAAAATTGAGATTAAACGCGACGTGGAGAGGTATCTTGAAAAGAACCTCTCCATTGAGGAAGATATTATTGGTAAAATCGAAAAATGCCTTGGTGAATATTTATTTGTAGATATAAATTCCTGCAATAAACATGAATTGAAAGGAAATTGTAAGGGGCGCTGGCGTTTGCATGTTCCCCACGACCACGTTGTAATTTATGTTATTCAGGGGACCAAACCGGACAGACATGCGGTGGTTATAAAGATAATGACTGAAAAAAGGTATCACAATTGGGTTAAAGCCTGTTAGCAGCCAATCTTTCTTTAACAACCGATATATCCTCTCCCGGCTGCTTCTCTAATCTTTCCAACTCAGCAACTATCGCACATTTTTTGACAGGTTTTAACTCACGTTCAAGGGTCTTGCTGATCGATTCCCTCCCCTTTCTGCGCGAAAGAATTTCCTGGTAAATCGTATCGGATACTTCTATCGTCTGCATGTATCAGGGTCTCTGCCCTTCAAGGGGATATACTTTGTGAGGGGGTACGAAGATCCTCATTCCGGGGAGCATTCCACCTGTCACCGTGGGAATCAGCCGGGAAACGATCCTGTAGATTGGGTATGCCGGCCGATCTCCGGGTAGTGCTCCAGCATATGTTCAGAGGATTGGACCGGACTTATGTTACCGCAACAACCCGCATTCATGACAAACAAATCACATGGCGAGAGTGTGTCCATTTTCAATCTTTTTTCATACCAGCAGAGGGAGCTAAACTATTTATGCTCACCCTACAGAGTGAAATTGCATGAAACACTTTGTGGCCACTGCACGGGGGCGTGTCCAGCGGGTCGGCTACCGGGAGCATGTGTACAACGAGACGTTCGAGCGGAATATCTCGGGGTACGTGATGAATCTCAAGAACGGGGAGGTCGAGATCGTTGCCGAGGGGAGCGAGAAGGACCTCCAGGAGTTCATCAACGAGATCAATATCATACATAGACCCATTGCAGTCAGATCATTCACCGTCAGATGGGAAGAAGCAACAGGGGAGTACGCAGATTTTGAGATCATCCGGGGAGACATCCAGGAGGAGATGGCCGAACGGATGGATTACGCCGGGAATCTCCTGCACAGCATGGATAGCAAATTCGATCGGATGCTGGATAAACAGGATCAGATGTTAGATAAACAGGACCAGATGCTGGATAAACAGGATCAGAGCATCCAGATCGGCAAAGAGACTCTTCAGGTCGGCAAAGAGACGAAAGAAGAGATTGTCGGGCTCCGGGGCGACACCAGGAAGTATCTTGATGCCGAATTTGCGGAGATCAGAAAAGAGCTCGTCTCCATCAAGGATGCGCTTGCCCGCGCAGGCATCCAGGTCTGAGTTACCTTCCATCCCGTGACAACGATCCGGGCAATGCGTGCAGTCCTCCCGGGAGTGAGGTTGCATCTGACGTCCCTGATCCCCCTTCCTAAACAACAGCACATAATGTCCCGTTCATCGCACCTCCGGAGCAAAAATGCCCTTTCTGCCGTCGCCCCGGGGGAGCGCCTGCTGCTCCGGGGCCGCTTTGCGGAGAGGGATGCGGTCAACCTCCCCCATCTCCTGATAGGAATTATGCAACACAGTATGAGGTGATCCCGAAACACCTCAGCCGGGAGGGGGATGCCTTTCGAAGAACTTCGTTCTTCTCATGCACCCGGTTCGAAGACCAAAGGTCTTCTCAAGCTCCGGCCCTTCGGCCCATCGCACCGTTTCGCCGGGTGCACCTCCCGATCCCTCCCTCGAAGACCTTCAGTCTTCTCAAACTCCTGCCGTACCGGCAGTCGTTCCCCGCGAGGTGATATCAGGGCAAAGCCGTTTTCACATTCTGTCCTCATTTTCGGTTAAAATAGTCAAGATATTGCACACAAGTATTCCAAGTGGGGCGTAGCAGAGGCTCGCAGATCCTTTTGGGACAACGTCTATCAGTACCCGGTGCGGGTATACACCCACCGCTTCCCGTTTGCCCGGCTGATCTCCAATCATGCATCGTCATCGTGGAGCTTCAAGGGGGTTTTTCCGAATGCAAAACCGATGAAATTCTATGGAATCAGGGAAATACGCTTGAGGGAAGCATGACAAAATACGAGATCATCTATACAGAAATTGCATTAAAAGATCTCCGGGCAATTAAACGCGGGGATCAGGGATATATACCCAAAATCATCGATAAAATAGATTTCTGCCTGGGCGAACATCTTTTTGATTCAATCAGACAATGCAATAAAAAGAAACTGAAAGGGAAGGAGAACACCCACCGGCTACATATTCAAAGAAGGTATACCATATTTTACACGATCGAGGAGGCAAAGCAGAAACAGTTCGTCAGAATCCATATGATCATAGGTTATGAGGCGGCACACAAAAAGTATTCAAACATCGATCTATAAGCCCAACTCCTTTTTCACCTGAGCAGAGGAATAGTTCCGAGTTTTTTTGCTTCTCGCAATATCAGCATCCAGTTTCTTAATGTCCGCTTCAATCTTTGATTGCATTAATTCGCGCTCAAGGGTCTTGCTGATCGATTCCCTCCCCTTTCTGCGCGAGAGAATTTCCTGGTAAATCGTATCGGATACTTCTATCGTCTGCATGTACATGGTCTCTGCCCTTCAAGGGGATATACTTTGTGAGGCAGGTACAAATGTCCCCATTCCGGGAAGCATTCGATCATTCCTGCGTGATTCTGCCGGGAAACGATCCTGTAGATTGCGTATATCGGCCGATCATCTCTTGGTAGTGCCCCAGCATATAATTGATTCCAGAGGATCGGACCGGATTACGTTGAGAAACAACCCGCATTCATAACAAACAAATCACATGACGAGAGTGTGTCCATTTTCAGTTGTTTCGTAGAGCACTACCTCAGTACCCGGTGCGGGTACACCCACCGCTTCCCGCTTGCCCGGCTGATCTCCAATCATGCATCGTCATCGTGGAGCTTCAAGGGGATTTTTCCGAATGCAAAACCGACGGTATTCTATGGAATCAGGGGAGTAATTTGTATAATGGACATGAAGTAAGGAGAATATCTATTAACCTGGACCACAAGGAGCATATGGATCATATAGGCTCTGTGCCGTCCTCTTTTGTGGGTAAATAGCTGTCCTCCGGGGGGCAATCGGGTATGACATTTGACAATTCAGAGATCGTCATCTACCAGACCGATGACGGGCAGACTAAGATTGACGTTCGGATGGAGGAGGAGACCGTCTGGCTCTCGCAGGCGCAAATGGCGGAGCTGTTCCAGACAACGAAACAGAATGTCAGTTTGCACATCAACAATGCTTTTGCAGAAGGCGAATTAGAACCATCGGCAACTGTCAAGGAATACTTGACAGTTCAAAACGAGGGTGGGCGCGGTGTCAGTCGAAACATCAAATACTACAACCTTGATGTGATCATCTCAGTCGGCTATCGAGTGAAGTCGCTACGCGGCACACAATTCCGTCGTTGGGCGTTGGAAGTCCTGAAAGAATACCTCAAAAAGGGCTTTGCGATGAATGACGACCTGCTGAAAAAAGCGGGCGGCGGCAACTACTGGCAGGAATTGCTGGAGCGCATCCGCGACATCCGTTCCAGCGAGAAGGTTTTCTACCGGCAGGTGCTCGACCTCTACGCTACAAGCGTAGACTATGACCCAAGAACGCCGGAGTCGCTAGAGTTCTTCAAAATCGTTCAGAACAAGATTCATTTTGCGACGGTGTGGTCACACCGCCGCTGAGGTCATCTCGCAGCGAGCCAATGCCGAATTGCCTTTTATGGGCTTGACGGTTTTTTCCAGCGAACAGCCGGTAAAGGGCGAAGTTGGAATCGCCAAGAACTACCTGACCGAAGAGGAACTCGCCACGCTGAACCGTATGGTGTCCGCATTCTTCGACCTTGCGGAGCTTCGGGCGATGCAGCACCAGCCGATGTATATGCGCGACTGGATAGTTGAACTGGATGATTTTTCAAAGCGATATGGTAAGGGCATGTTATCCAGTGCGGGTACAGTCAGTCACTAGGAGGCACTTGCAAAAGCGGAAGCCGAGTATAAGAAGTATCGGCAAAAGACCCTGGGAGACCTATCACCCGCCGAACGGGACTTCCTCACAAGCATTAAGGAGACTCAAAAGCGACTGGAGGGCTGGAAGATGCCGAAAAAGGACGGGAGTAAAGAGAACTGATGCAAACGCTCTCTGACGAGGATTACCATTAACCCACCCTCCTGCCCTTTTTCTTACCAATACGCCTTTGTATGTTGGATGGGGGGTTATTCGAAATCCTCCCTATCAGCACGATGACACAGGAATAGGTAGCAACCGGAAACAGCGATCAACCGATGTCATCCATTGATGAGACTGCAAGCCCCAAACAACAGCACATGATGTCCTGTTCATCGCGCCCCTGGAGCACGGGTGCCCGCTTGCTGCCGTTCCGGGAGAGCCTGCTAATTTTAAGCCGCTTCGCGGAAGAGGGGTGGATAGAATGGCAAAACTTAAATTGATTATGGACAATCCTATTTGATCAGTGGGCCATTCAACACCCCAAATCACCGGCGCTTTGAGGACATGGATATGAGAGTAATATTGGAAGATGCCGTGTCTCCGGTCATCGGCGTCATGCTGATGATCACGGTGACGATCATCGTTGCAGCGGTCGTGGCGGCGTTCGTGGGCGGCGCATCCACGCAGTTCGAGAAGACGCCGCAGGCGAGCCTGCGCGTCTACTGCGACGGGTCGGAAGAAGAGTTCAATATCATCTTCGAGCATCTCAGCGGGGACCCCCTGCGGACCGAAGACCTGAGGATCGTCACCTGGATCAAGGACGGAGACGAGGTTATAAAGAACGAGACCTCCGCCAGATCTGGAACGGTCGTGGATGAAGTGAGGTACCCGCGCGTCTACGACGTGCAGCAACCGGATCAGGAGAGACAGGGATTCGGAGAAGCGATCTGGAAACGGGGGACGCGTGCGGGCACGTACGACAGAGAGAAGACTGCGATGTTTCTGGGCATCGTAACCGGCGAGGGCAGCGCCGACATAAATAAGCTCGACGGGCTCATTCAAGCGGGTACTCCGGTCGAGGTGACGGTCATCCACATCCCAAGTGGGAACACCATACTCAGGAATGAGTTCATACTCGAGTGAGGGAACCATGAAGCGGAAATATCCAAATAGCCGGGGCATATCCGAGGTCTTCGGGGTTATGCTGATGCTCACGATAACGCTCATCGTTGCCTGCATCGTGGCCGTGTTTGTCGGCGGGTTCTCGTTCGGCGATGAGGAGCAGGCGATATCTGCAAACCTCGTCGCTTCCGAACTGAATACGAGCGCGGACCCGCCTTATATCTTATTCGAGCACGTGAGCGGCGATCCCGTCGACCTGAACTCCATCGTGATATCGCTCGGGCTGCGCTCTTCGGCGAAAAACACGACCAATATCCAGAATACAGAGGATAGCGACTATATTCAGAATTACGGAGCCCCGGATAAGACAAAGATAGCCGTCGGAGACCGATTTATCCTTTATGCCGACGGGAGCGATGACGATGGGATCTACTGGGAGAAGAGCCCGACTGCGCGGTTTTTCGCGCCCTGGAACGACTATATCACCTACCAGATCCTTGATGTCAGGTCGAACAGGCCGATCAGTTCCGGTAAAATACCGGTAGATCAGCCGAGGTGAAGCCGGAGAGGGGGCTGCCCCGTGCCGGTGTTTTCGACGGGACAGTGGGCGTTAGGCGATCGCTCCGCCGGCATATCAGCCGGTGAGGCACAGGAGCGTCCGGGCACCGGTTTACGGCGTTTCCGGTGACAGAATCCCCCCCTCTCCAGGGGGCTGCCGGACCTCAATCGCCGATTTTCCCGTCCATGGGTGACGCCCACGTGCAGGGGCTCGAACCGGACCCCAGAAGAGCGTTTCTACAGGGAGGTCGGCCAAGAGATCCCTGAGGGGAGGAGTCTTCCCCGCACCCGGCGGTGCTCAAACCCCGCTCTCGTGGAGCGTCGTTACTCAAAACGCTTTGAGTTTCTCACGTTCCTGCTCTACGGCCGGTCGCTCACTCTCGGTCTCTCGGATTCACGCCGTGCCAGCAGCCGTTCGCCGTTTGGCGATATGACGCCCCGGGAGAAGCAGAGCGGAAAGCACCGCAGGGTTCGTCTCCAGGCAAAAGTTGTTCCCATCCGACCCGATTATGGTTTGGATGGCAGAAATCAGGATATTTAGATGTCCTGATCGGGGACCGGGTCGCTGGAGGCCCTGGAAAAAATATTGGGTGGAGAGAGGCCCCCGTCCCGTTCGGGGCGTGCATGGCTTCGGCCGGCGTCCGGAGGCGTGCCGGACTTCACCGTACCGCGGGAAAAAAGAGAGGCGGCCGGCCGGTCGCCTCGGTTCCATCCTGTTTGATCACCGCACCTCCGGGTTCAGCCGAACGCGTAGAGGTGGCCATTGCTGCCGGTATCTTTTCCTCATTTGGTGTTCCTCCATGGTTCTCTGGGAGACAGGCCGAAACAGGCGGCATACGGCTTCCGGCACCGTCCGAAGATCCGCCGGAGGCAAACAATATGCAGCAAGACGCCCGATCATCCGACTCTGACATCCATACCGGCATCATCACGCGGGAGACTATCTTCTCCAGGCGCGACGGTACCGCACCAGGCGTATGGACAAGTTGCCTTGTTGTAAAACAAATTATTTGAAGTTTTTGATCCCGGCAGGCCGCTCTCCCGCGGCCGATGGCGGCAGGGATCTCTCAGCATGCGGCTCCCGTCCGTCCGGAGAGGAGAACACCCGATCTCTTCTTAGCACTCTTCGTGAACGACAGCCGCTGACACTATGAAAGGATACTCAATGAAGCAACCGATAGAGTGTGCCGATCGGGGGAGAGTTCGGTAAAATCGCGAGCCGGGAGGGGTTTTCGTCGAATGGACGTGCAGGGTTTCGGCCGGTATCCGGAGCAAAACCGGGGGAAACGATGTCCGGAATGAGACGATAGATCGGACTGACTGTTCTCCACATCAAACGAACGCCCGTGAATCTGCGCGGTCACCCTCCCGGAAGGGATGGCGCGGAAGGCGGGAGCGACAGTGAACGGCTACGAAATTCCGGCTCAAACGGCAGAATTGACCGAAAATAATTGGGAATATCAGGGAAATTTTGAATTTGCAGCACAACACCGAGGGCGAACCGTTCCTGCGGCGGGAGGATAACCAGCCATGTGCAAAAGGGAAATAAAGGTATATCAACCGTATTTTTCAAAAAAAACGGCTGTATAGCATTTCGTTAGAGATAAATATTAGTAATATGCAGAGTATTTTGTTCAAGGTAGCTTGCCAAAACTAAATATTATTTGGCATGATCTATCCGGCAGCAGGAACTGGTATGAGAGAAGAGAGGAGCAATCTGAATTTCGAGGCCGTCTCGCCGGTCATCGGCGTGATGTTGATGCTGGTGGTGACGATCATCGTCGCCGCAGCGGTGTCGGCATTCGCCGGGGGGTTTGCCGACGACCAGAAGGAGACGCCGGTTGCACAGATCGAGGTGAAGTTAGTGCGGGCATTTGACAGCAACGGTGGGGCTATCCCCCAGTTGATCTTCACGCACAAAGGCGGAGACCCCGTCGCCACGAGCGATCTGAGGATCGTCACGTGGGTAGGCGATCAAAAGCATGTGACGGACGGAAGTTTGAATCCCGCCGATCCTGCAAACCGCTTCGACGCGGCAGAGTACGCGGCCGGCAACGGTTCGTTTGTGACAAACGATGGGTACCCTGCAAAGATGGTAAACGGAGCCCTTACGCCGGACGGCATGTGGGGGAGGTTCACCTGGATGAATGGGGACGTCCTGACCACGGGTGTCGCCAGTTCGAACGCGGTGGAGTCCGTCCTAGGGACGTCGCGCCTGGGGCTCGTCTATACCGGAATTCAAAACGACAAATACGACGACGCCGGCCCCATTACGGTCGAGATCGTCCATATCCCGAGCGGGAGGGTAATATCCAACAGTGAGTTGATGTACGTATGAGAGAGGGCGGCAGCAGCGTTATCAACGGGCCCGGACCACGGCGGAGTCCCCGCTTCCGGGCGGGGAGACCGTCGCACGGGGATGATTATGGAGTATCGCCGGTGATCGGCGTCATGCTAATGATCGTGGTGACGATCATCCTTGCGGCGGTTGTCTCCGCCTTTGCGGGAGATATGGGTAGCACTACGGTGAAAGCCGCCCCGACATCCACGTTCGAGTTCAAGATCTACGAGAAGTACGTGGGGGCATCCTACTTCGGCAAGCAGGATAGTGCAATGCCCTATATCGTAGCGACCTTAAAGAACGGCGAGACGCTTGACACCCGGGACCTCAAGATCATCTCGACCCGTAAGGACGCGAACGGCAACCAGGTCATGTACACCTTTGATCCCGGCAGTAACGAAACCCAGCTGAAGTGGTCGTCGCCCGGAAGTACAGGCGGCACTTCATCGAGCCCTTCAGGCTTCAGGAGTTTCTCGGGCCCGGGGACATATAAATTCTTCGGAGATGAGGACTGCTACTGGCGTCAGGGAGATATATTCAGCGGATATTCTGTTCTGGTCCTCGGTATTGGGCCCCAGCCGCCCAACTTGGCCTCAAACAAGGATAACGCTCCAAAAACCGGCGAGATTATCGGGATCGAAGTGGTCCACAAGCCCTCAAGTACGGTCATCTACCAGACGGAGGTGACGGTGTTATGAAATTCAGAAACAACGAACACGCAGTCTCGCCGGTGATCGGCGTGATGCTGATGATCGTGGTGACCGTCATCATCGCCGCAGTAGTCTCCGCGTTCGCCGGAGAGTATGCAAACAGCGACAAGCAAGCTCCCTCCGCGGTGATCTCGTGCCGCTATCTGCCCGGGACCGGGATCGAGAAACCAACTCAGCCCAGTTCCAGTACAGGTATAGGTACGATTGTGGCAATCCCCGAGGGGGGCCTGATATTCACGCACGAGTCGGGAGATTTCATCAATCTCCTCAATACTTACATGGTGATATCAAACGGCGACGAAAGCCGCCGCTTCGACTTTACCACGCTCCAGAAGGTCAATGCAGAGCAGTGGGACCCCGCGGTTTATTCTCGCTCGGGGCTCGTGAACTTCATTGATTATGACCGGGAGATCAACACCGGCAACCAGTTCGTGCTGAAGTCGGACAATGACGGCAGCAGAGTGCCGGACGGCTACCTGGGGTGGACAAATCCTGATTTTTACCTGACCGAGAACCAGATCGCGACATTCACGCTCGTGGACCGCGAGAGCGGGCAGACCATCGCTTCGGGGAGGATTGAGTTATGAAGGGTAACGACAATGCGGTATCGCCGGTGATCGGCGTGATGCTGATGATCGTCGTGACTGTCATCATCGCTGCGGTCGTCTCGGCGGTTGCCGGAGACCTCGGATCGGGGGAGAAGACGGGACCGAAAGCAACGCTCAGCTGGCAGTTGAAGTACTCGGCGACCGGTGCGCCCGTGCCGTCAGATCCCGTGACACTGACCGTAACCTATACGAAAGGGGATGGGACTACATACACCAACGATCTGAAGGTCGCCGCACAGAACGGTGGCAGTCCGGGCATAGGCCTCAATAAGGACGGTCTCGTCTTCACGCACCAGGGCGGGGACCCGATCGACCTCAAGGACCTGCAGATGAACGTGGCCGGGTCCGACCTGAATATCATCCTTGATTATTCAAATATTAAGGGGGGCAGCGGCGGCTGGGGAGGGGCGAAGTATGTGCCGGCGCTTGGCATGACGGACCTGTCCGCCCCGTACGGGACCATAACAGATATCTCCGCCAGCGGATCGTGGAGCAATTATACGGCCGCAGAGATCCAGAAACTGATACCCAACAAATACTTCTACAAGCTCGGCCCCGACGGCCTCGATATGGCGGATACCATCATCCGGCCCGGAGAATCGTTCATCTGGCTGGTCGACAACAACAACTACGGAACACTCAGCGGGTCGTATGCATCGCCCGGCCGCATAGCGACGTACTGGGCGATCAAGACAATAAACAGTGCGGGAGGGTCTGAAAGCATGGGCATTGAGCGAGGTTCGGACCAGCGGTGGGTTCTGTCCCACAAGCCCTCCGGCGAGACCCTGGCGAAAGGAACCTTTGAGTACCCGGATACATGAATGAGGTGACAACGAGTATGAACAGCAAAAACGAAGATGCGGTATCGCCGGTGATCGGCGTGATGCTGATGATTGTGGTGACCGTGGTCATCGCTGCGATCGTCTCCGCGTTTGCCGGGGACATCACCAGCGGCAGCGACAGGAAGACCGTGCCCGTGGCATCGATAGCGGCAGAGATCGTGAAGACCAGCGATAACGAAGCCGTGCTCACGATGAAGCACCTTTCCGGGGACCCCATTGACACGAGGAACCTGAGAATCATCATAAGTTATATCGATTCGACCGGTACGCCGCACCAGAAACGGCTTTCCGGGGATGTGGCCAGCATCAGCCATGGCTACCCGTACCTGACGGATGCCAAAGCCAAAGACAACGAGGTGAAGTTCGGCACCTTCGTCTGGATGCCGGGCCAGATAATCAGCACAGATAATCCCAGCACCGGAAGTTCGGGTTTTGCCGCAGTTACGGGCATTACGCCGGATGCCAACTTTAAAAAAGGCACTACCATCAACATCAGGCTTGTGGATTCGAATACGCAGAAGGCGATCTTCGACCAGGATGTGATCGTACGATGAGCATGATTTTCAGGGATGACCGGGCGGTATCGCCGGTGATCGGCGTGATGCTGATGATTGTCGTGACCGTCATCATCGCCGCGATCGTCTCCTCCTTTGCCGGCGGCATGGGGAGCGACGAGCGCAAAGTACCGAGCGCGGCCTTTGATGTGACGCCGAACCTCAAAGACAACGGGACCATCGAGTTCCATCATCGGGGGGGAAGCGTGATCGATATCAACGCGACCGTCGTGCAGCTCGAATACGACAGCAGGACGCTCGCTCTCTCCAACGACGACACGGCAACCGGTTTCACCTCGCCCTATCTCACCGAGCTCGGCTCCGGTGCCGACGGGTACATCGATGCCGGCGACCGGTTCGTATTGACCGCGGACAAGATGACTGAGGACAGGGATCTCGTCTTCCAGCCTGAGTCCATGGGGGCAACCAATTTCACAATCGAGTACAATAAGCCTGTCTCCTATACGATCCTCGACAAGGGCAGCGGCAAGGCCATCCAGACGGGAGGGTTCATGCTGCGCTGAGACAACATCTTGAGAAAACTGGCCTCTTTTTTCACCGAATCCCTGTTGATTACCCCATGAACGGATCTTTTCCAAAGAGTTACCTTCTGTCGATCTGGACCTTAACCGGTAAACATTTCATGCGATTTCGTGGACACACATTCGTCGCTGTCAACACGCTGTGTCAAATAACTCATCAGCGGGAAAATATCCCTCCAAGAGTTTTCAAACTTCAAGCCCCAGATCTCACCAGCAGGCTTTACAGTCGCCGTATTACCTTACTGCTCTTCCTGTAGAGCAAATTGGTTTTACGAAAGAGGTTTTTGAGAATTCGGTTAGAAGGGGGAAGCCTTCTGCAAGGACCAAGAAAATAAGAGAGTTTCCCGATCAGATCGGTGATCTGGCTGGCCTGCTCTTCCGATAACCCCATAACTGGCCGACCCAACAGGATGCCAGACTGGACTGAGGATGTGGGAAAAGTAGCGGCAGATGAGGGGTTCTCCATTTAGATCGGGCATGCATGGCCTCATCTATCGTCTGAAACAACTCTAGGTGGGAGCATGTGCCAGAATTCGCCGTACCACAAGAAAAAAGAGGCGACCGGATGGTCGTCTCTTGTTCCATCTTTCGCCATGTTCAGCCGAACGCATAGAGGTGTCCATTGTTGCCGATGGTATAGACGTCACCATTTGCAATAGCAGCGGTCGCGCCGCCCTGCGGGTACGACCATACCGTAGCACCGGTCATCGCATCGAGGGCGTAGATTGTATCGTAGCAGTATGGATAACCAGCCTCCCTGCCCACGAACGCATACCCGTCCGCAAGGGAGACCGAGCATGTCCATCCGCCCATCTCTTCATTTGTCCCGTCCATAGGTGTACGGTTCCATAGTTCCGTGAAGTTGCCGGTGAAGAAGCACCTGACTCCGGGGTCCATGAAACCAGAAGTCCCACCGGATACGTACACAAGACCGTTCCCCTCGTCAATGGCGGGGGTGGCGTCTGTTGCCTCGATGGTCACGCTGTTGATCAGCGCCCCGTTGCTTTTGGCGTACTTGTACAGTTTTCCGTCGCCCGAGAAATTGTACGACGTCACATAGACGTATTCATCATCGATTGCAGCAGAGCCGCAGAACCCTCCGGCGTCCGAAGCCACGACGCTCCAGACCTCATTGCCTGTTGAAACATTGACTTTGTAGAGAGCACCCACTGAGTCCCATCCGGTCAGGTACACCGATCCGTCGGATGCATCATAGGCAGGCGTCCCCTGAAAATACGTCGTATCGTTGGCTGTAGACGTGCTGTCAAAGATCCACTGCAGGGCGCCGGTATATCTGTCAAGACAGTAGTAGTGACCCTGATACCAGTCGCTGCAGAAGACGTAATCCCCGCCGATCTTCGGGCCGCCATTGCAGGACGTATCGCCGATGGTGGTGAAGTTCCAGACTTCCGTGCCGTCCGAGACCCGTACGCAGTAGGTCTTATCGTCAGAAGATGCATACGCGTACACGCCGTCGGTCGTGGGCGACGACCATGAGCCGTAGTGGACATTGCGTGGGAGGGTGAAGTTCCACACGTAATTGCCGGTGGCTTCATCGAGGCACGTCAGGTAGATCTCCGTAAGGCCCGATGGCTCGTCAAACCCGGAGTACCCGGTCATGATGAAGATCTTCCCGTTCGCTACGACCGGGTTCACCGTACCGATAGCATTGACGTCCTTGTCGAATTTGAGGCTGGCAGTGCTTGGAAGCCCTGTCGACGGAGAGTCTCCCGTGTTCTTCTCGTCGTAGTGGAACTGGGGCCAATCGTTCGCCGTAACGCTCGTTCCGGTCGGGACCGCCGCTGTTGCCGCCCCGGCATTGAAGAACGTGGTTCCGCCGTCGCCCGATGGTGCCGAGAAGTCCTGCGCGACCCTATCGGGGTCGTAGTAGGCCATGAACTGCCCGTTCTGCGGATAGTCTCCCGCCGCTACCGCCGGCACGCAGAGCGCCAGCACCATGAGTGCCGCCAGGATCGGCAGCACCATTCTTTTCCTCATTTGGTTCCTCCATAGTTTCCTGGTGGACAGGGCCGAAACGAGGCGGCATACGGCTCCCGGCACCATCCGAAGATCCGCCGGCGACAACAAAGCGCAGCAAGACGCCCGATCATCCGACTCTGGCATCCATACCGGCATAATCACGCGGGAGACCGGCTTCTCCGGCCATTTTCTCCGGACGCGACGGTGCCGCACCAGATGCATGGACAAGCTGCCTTGTTGTAACACAGATTATTTGAAGTTTGTGATCCGTTCCGGCCGCTCTCCTGAGGCCGGTAGCGGCAGGGATCTCTCAGCGATGCGGTCCCCGCCATTCCGGAGAGGAGAACGCCCCGATATCTCAACCAGGCCCATCACAGACGGTATCGCCGGAACGAGACAATGCCGGAAGTCGTCCCGGAAAGATCCCCGAACCCCGGGTGCACCCTGATCGGAGCAGTCACCGATCGACGTCTTCCCGTCCTGCTCCACAAGCAACCGCCAATTT
>NZ_DANC01000048.1:14010-15925 GCF_002499755.1 Methanoculleus sp. UBA291
ATTCAGCAAGATTGGGTTCTACCCTGTTTCTCAAACCGGCAGTCACGTTGACAACAACATTTTTCATCATTCACGTTTCATTCTCTCTAACTCGGGGGATTACATCATGATAGTACGATTTGAAACTACCTATGAAGACGGATACTGGTCTGCCAGCGCAATCGGATACAGTATCTTTACCGATGGGGAAACATTCGAAGAACTACTTAAAAACATTGAAGAAGCCGTACTGTTGTATTTCGAAGACGAAGTAGAACCCAACGAACAAATCACGATCCAGACCCAGATTACACATCAGGTGCATCACGTTGCCACATCTTCCAGTTGTTAGCAGCACAGATATCATCAGGGTTCTCAAAAAGCTTGGATATTCTTTTGTCCACCAGCGTGGAAGTCACATTAAAATGGTCAAACAGACCGACCAGGGAAATCATATCGTTATCATCCCTTTCCGAACAGAAAAGAGACAACGAACATTAAACAATATCTTAAACGATATCGCAAACCATAACGATATGACTAAACAAGAACTCATTGCTTTGTTCTTGCGAGGGTGAAAGGGGCGGGGTAAGGAGACCCCTGCACACGACGGGAGAGGACACGGCACAACCCAGAGGGTTGTGCCTGTCAGGAAGATGCGGAGCATCTTCCGTGAAGCGGAGCCCCTGCATTCTGTGTTTCACGCTGGCGACATATGTCCGGCATCTAGCTTCTTGCGTTCGAGGATAATGTGATGATTAATACCGTCCGCGCTCCCGTTCGAGGATGCGGCAGAGTGTCCGCCGGAGATCTGGAACGCGGTTGACGACGGTTCGCCAGACAAGTAGCGTGTCGACGCCGAAATACGCGTAGATCAGTTTATCCCGCATCCCTGCCATCTCGCGCCAGGGGATGACGGGATACTCTTGTCGGACGGGTAATGGGACGTTTTTTGCCGTCTCACCGATGATCTCGAACTTCCTGATGACGGCGCTCTGGGTCCTATCGTCGCGAAGGAACTCGTCATAGGTTATGTCAGCGGTGAACTCCTCGATCTTCTCCAGGGCGGCAACAAGATCCGCAATGTAGAGGGTATGCGATCTCATGCAACAAGGAGGTCCCCGGTAACCTGCCTGCGGAGCTCCGGGCGAAGTGCCGTTTCCGGCACGACATCCACGCCGGACCCGAGTTTTTCTTCGAGGTATTGCGACAGCCCGACAAAATCAAAGAGATCCGCACCGGCACCGAACTCTACGAGTACGTCGATATCGCTGCCCTCACCCTGTTCTTCGCGAGCATACGACCCGAAGAGGGCGATGCGTTCGACATGGTATCGCTCCCTGAGTTCGCCTTTCAAAGACCGGAGGATGTCGAGGACTTCGGCACGGGTTTTCATCTGCACTACATCCCTGTACGTTCCCTTTCGCTGCCGGATCGCTTTAACCTATTGTTTGATGCGAGACGACACTCACCCGGTACTTCGCTACCTTCTCCCCCGCCATCGGGGGGGGCAGTGCGGGGCGATAGCCATGGAAAGCCGTGCCAGTGCGATCAATCGAAAGTGACTGATGCGCAGGAGCGCATCAGAATTCCTAAAATTAGGGGGCACGATGCACTACGAGGCATTCCCTCCGCAGAAAGCGCAAACTTTGCTAAACCGGTTGGAGATCCATCACACCCCGAAGCACGGGACCTGGTTGAATATTGCCGAGATCGAACTCAGTGTCTTCACCGGTCAATGTCTGAAGTGGAGAATCCCAACCATTGAAGCACTCAGGAAAGAAGCAAACACCTGGAATCGACAACAGAATCAATCCCTGAAAGGAGGTGACTGGCAGTTCACTACTGGAGAGGTGAGGATAAGACTCAAGTGGCTCTACCCAATGATCTTAGAGAATTAACCGACAAGGGACAATAGGTTGACACGGCTATTGCT
>NZ_DANC01000002.1:0-40321 GCF_002499755.1 Methanoculleus sp. UBA291
CCCCTCCCCCGAACGCGATATCCCCACGGTCCATTGTACGGAATCTTCTCATCACATTGGCTGTTTGGATTTTGGCGACCAATCCATGCATCCAGCCTCACGATCCGTTAACCCCGTCAGGCACGATTCGCTCCAATTTACACCCGGCACCGGCACAGCGCGCACGCACCTCCCGGCACCCCGTTCCTCCGGTCCTGTTGGAACCCTGACGGGAGACAAACATACCTTTTTGATGCTTCCGAACGGACCTATAATACCAGAATACGTGAACCCGGGGGCGCATTCCGACCGAAACGACCCGCTTCAGGGTTCCTTTGTGCAGTATGGTCAACCTTTTTTGACATCCGGACAAAATAAGAGGAGAGGAAGAGAGGTCATGTGTATTGCAATGCCCGGTGAGGTTCTGGAGATAAAAGAAGGCAATATCGGCGTCGTCGACTTCGGAGACCTGCAGCAGGAGGTCCGGCTCGACCTTGTGGATGTGAAGGTCGGGGAATTCGTGCTTGTCCACGTCGGGTTTGCCATCCAGCGCCTCAGCAGAGAAGATGGGCTCGAGACCCGTGAGGTCTTCAAGCAGGTTTACGCCGCGATGACGGAGGAGTAATGCACGAGTACAGCATCGCCTACGACATCTACACGACCGCCCGCCGCGCTGCGCTCGATAACGACGCAAAAGGGGTGAAGCGTGTCTATGTGGATGTCGGTAAAATGGCGATGGTGAACCCCGAACAGGTGGAATTTCTCTTTAATATCATCATCGAGGACGACCCGCTCTTCTCGGGCACCCGGCTCTCGTGCCGGGACGTCGAGGCACGCACCCGCTGCTCCTGCGGCTACGAGGGGAGCGAGCGGTTTGTCTGCCCTCGGTGCGGAAAACTTCCGGAAATCGTTGCGGGAATGGAGATCGTAGTCACGAACGTCGAAATAGAAGTGGACGAAGAATGAAAGTCAACCTCATGCACGGTGCCGGCGGCGAAGTGATGGGCGAACTCTTGCGCGTCATCACGAACCTCAAACACAACAACGCCGGTGGAATAGGACTCGAATCGCTCGATGACGGGGCGGTCATCCCGCTCAACGGCCAGAATATCGTTTTTACGACCGACAACCACGTAGTCTCGCCGATCTTCTTCCCCGGCGGGGATATCGGGCGCATTGCCGTCTGCGGGACCATCAACGACCTTGCGATGATGGGCGGTCGGCCGATCGCCCTCTCGTGCGGCATGGTCATCCCGGAAGGTTTTGAGGTGGCGGACCTCGAACGGATCGTTGCATCGATGGACGCCGCACTTGATGAATGCGGGGCGAACCTCGTCACGGGCGACACCAAGGTGCTCGAGCGGAGCGCCCTCGATACCATCGTCATCAACACCGCCGGTATCGGCGTCGCCGGGAGGGTGGTGCGGGATAACGGTCTCCTGGCCGGTGACCGGATCATCGTCAGCGGCACCATCGGCGACCACGGTATCGCCATCATGACTCACCGCGAGGGGTTCGACTTCGGCGACCAGATCCGCTCCGACGTTGCACCCCTCTGGACGCTCGTTGAGCAGGCGCTCGCCGCCGGAGATATTCATGCCATGAAAGACCCGACGAGGGGCGGATTTGCGAACGCCATCAACGAGATGACGAGAAAGAGCGGCGTCGGCGTCGTCGTCGAGGAAGAGGCCCTCCCTTTCAGGGCGAATGTCCGGAGTGCCGCCGGGATGCTCGGCATCGATCCTCTTGAAGTGGCCAACGAGGGCAAAGTCGTCATGGGGGTTGCGCCAGACGATGCCGAGGCCGTCCTTGCGGCGCTCCAGAAGCACCCCTACGGGCGGGACGCCGCGATCGTCGGGGAAGTGGTCGACGGGTCCGGTGTGATCATACGAACCGCCATCGGCGGGGAGCGGTTCATCGAGCCGCCCATCGGCGACCCGGTCCCGCGCGTCTGCTAGCGGGTACCCGCGCCTCATTTCTTTTGATGCAAGGTGATGTGACCCGCGCCTGTAATATACGATTGATGCTGTTACGTGGTTGAAGGAGAGGTATAAGACGATGACGGAGGGGGCGGACATCGAGGTGCGTCTGGTGGATGCCTGGGACGTGGAGACGATTGCGGACCTTTACCGGGCGGGCGGCTGGTGGAACGAGGAGTGGGACCCGGCCGCGCTCGGCGCCCTCATCGCGGGGAGTTTCGCCTTCGCCGTTGCCGTCGACCCGGTAACCGGACGTGCGGTCGGTATGGGCAGGGTACTCTCGGACGGGGTCTCGGACGGTTACATCCAGGACCTGATTGTCCTTTCCGGGTACCGGGGCCGGGGCATCGGAACGATGATCTTATCTACGCTGATCAGGTACTGCACCTCTGCCGGTGTCACCTGGGTCGCCCTCGTCGCCGAGCCAGGGACCGAAACCTTCTATACCGGGTTCGGGTTTCGGAGAATGGATGGACACATCCCCATGCGGTGGTATCCGGACAAAAGGTGAGACATGCTGAGATTTGCCGACTTTAAACCCGTGAGCCTGGATGATCGCGGCCTCTTTTCCGAGCACTACCGGCAGTATCCCCAGGTGCATAGCGACAACACGTTCGAGAATATGGTCTGCTGGAACCGCTATGCGGACTACCGGTTTGCAAAGGTGGACGGCTCAATCGTCCTATCGAGCACCATAAACGGTGTAACGTCGTTCCGCATGCCCATCGGCCCCAAGAACCCCGACCTCATCGGAGACGTCATCGACCTGGCGGTGAAAGAGGGGGGCGACACACCCCTGTGGGTCCTCGACCCGATAAACGAAGCGTGGACCCGGGAACTCTATCCCTCCCTCCCTCTCCACGAAAGGCGGGATTTCTTCGACTACATTTACCGGACCGGCGACCTCGCCGACCTCGCCGGAAAGAAATACGCCACCATCCGGCGTCAGGTCAACCGGTTCGAGCGGGAGTATGCGTATACGATCGAGGGGATTACCCGGGAGAATATCAACGAAGTCTGGGAGTTTCTGGTGGTCTGGTGCGAATGGCGGGACTGCGACTCGGAGCCCATCCTTGCTCACGAGAAAGACGCCATCCTCTTTGCGGTCAACAACTTTTTTGCCCTCGATCTTGCCGGGTGGATCATCAGGATCGGCGACACAATCGGGGCGATATCGATTGTCGGGCCGGTCAACCGGGATGTGGCGGTCGTCCATTTCGAGAAAGCGCTCCCCGAGGCTTATCCGGGCATCTACAAGGTGATCGCGAGCGGAACCGCGGCTATGCTCCGCGACCGTTACCGCTACGTAAACCGGGAGTGCGATATGGGTGTCGCCGGGCTCCGCGAGTCGAAGACGCGTTACCACCCCGCTTACATGGTCGAGGTGTACTGCACGACCCGGGACGACCTGGAGGCATGCTGCCGGTGACCGCGGATCTGGTCCTCCGGAACGTGGCGCTTCCGACAGGCCGGCGTGCCGACGTCGTCATCGCCGGCGGGATCGTCCGGCACATCGGTGCGCCGGTGCGTGCCGACGAGACACTCGACTGCAGCAGGTACACCTGTCTTCCCGGGGCAGTCGATATGCATGTCCACATGCGGGGAGGGGCTCAGGCGGAGAAGGAAGACTGGCGGACAGGCACGATGAGCGCGGTCGCCGGCGGGGTGACGGTCGTCGTCGATCAGCCCAACACCGTCCCTCCCCTCACCACGCCCGCCCTCCTCCGGGCGCGCATCCGCGAGGCGGAAGAGCAGGCTGTATGCGGGTTTACGGTAAACGCCGGCGTCGTACCGGGAGCCGATCTCGCGGGGATGCGGGATGCCGGTGCAATGGCCTTCGGGGAGACCTTCGCGGCCCCGTCGAGTTACGGTGAGGGACTCGATCCGGAAACCCTCAGGGGGTTGTTCTCCTGCATTCACGCTCTCGGCGGGCTCGCCACGATTCATGCCGAAGAGGTCCGGGGTCCGGCACCGGCAACGCTCGCCGATCACGACCGCACCCGCTCCGGTGCCGGAGAGGCGCGCGCCGTGCGCGGGGTCTCGGACCTCGCCCCCGAAGGTCTGCGTCTCCACTTCTGCCACCTGAGCACCGCCGCCTCAATCGGGGCCGCACGCGGCACGGTGGAGGTGACGCCCCACCACCTCTTTCTCTCGTACGAGATGTTCGAGGACGACGATACCCGGGCCCGGGTGAACCCTCCGCTCAGGGATGAAGAGACCCGGCGCGGCCTCTGGTCTCGCTGGGACGCAATCGACGTCGTCGCCTCGGACCACGCCCCGCACACGCTCCGCGAGAAGGCGCTGCCGTTCGAGATCGCTCCCTCCGGCATCCCGGGGGTCGAGACGATGGTGCCGCTCCTGATGGCGGCGGTCAGGGAGGGGCGGATAACTCTCGCTTCCGTGATCGAGAAGACGTCGTGGAGGCCTGCCGCCATCCTCGGCATCCCCCGCGCGGGGTTTGAACCGGGCGACCGGGCGGACTATGCCTTCTATCCTGACGAAATCACCCGTATCGATGCTTCCTGCCTCCACGCAAAGTGCGGCTGGTCGCCGTTTGAGGGGTTCGCCGCGGTCTTCCCGGAAGAGGTGATCGTCCGGGGTACGCGAGCTTACGCTCAGGGGGATTTCCGGGAGACGCACCCGGCCTGGTATCCCGGGCAAGGATATTTATCATCGAAGAATTAATAATACAGAGCCGATAAAGCGCATCTATAGGTCCCCGGGTGATCGTCAGGCGGGACGCCCGGACATGATCCGCGGGACAACCCAGGTGCGCGACAGGCGCGCCTGGCATATGGGTACGATCGGGTGAGGACCGGCATCAGCCGCCTGTGATCATTGATCGTTAGTGCCGGGCGACATCCTTTCAGGAGACTTTTCTCATGGAACCGTATGCCGACGCCGTCGTTGAGACCGGGAATGGTGTCACCCTGGCGCTTGACGTTACGGCTGGCGCAAAGAAGAAGTCGTTTCCGGCCGGATACAACGAATGGCGCAAGAGCATCCGGTGCCAGGTCACCGCCCCTGCCGTCGGCGGAAAGGCGAACCGTGCCGTTATCGAACTCATCGCCGGGACGTTCGGGATACCCCGCACCGATGTAAACATCGTCGCCGGGCATACCTCTTCATCGAAGACCGTGGCGATCGCCGGTCTCTCGAAATACGATGTTCTTATGCTCCTTTCCTCCTGTGGCGCCTGATCCCGTGCAGACGCCGATACGACGGCCTCCGGATTGGCGTGTTTTTCACCATCAATATCGTATACAGTGATCTGTATCAAAATGTGGACCAAAATTCATCTGTGATGGGGTTTATCCTTTGAAAAACCTTCCGTTTACGGCGCCATTTGATTTAAGTAATTGCACCTTAGATATATAACTGATGTTCATGTCCGCGCGAGGTAACCATGCGCGGGACGTGGAGATCGATTTATACTGAAAGGGGGCACGACTCCATGTATTCACCGGAAACCACAAAATACCTCATTCATCTTACTCTGCAGATCGAGGGGGTGGTCGATAAACCCGACGTGGTGGGCGCTATCTTCGGCCAGACGGAAGGTTTGCTCGGCGAAGACCTTGACCTGCGCGATTTACAGAGGACCGGCCGGGTGGGCCGGATCGACGTCCAGATCACCACGAAAAGGGGGGAGACAAAAGGCGAGATCCTCATCTCGTCCTCGCTCGACCGGGCTGAGACCGCACTCCTCGCATCGTCGCTGGAGACGATCGACCGGGTAGGACCGTGCACGGCCCATGTCATGGTCGACCGTATCGAGGACATCCGGGTGACCAAGCGGCGCAGGATCGTCGAACGTGCAAAAGAACTCCTTTTGGAGGATTTCGATGAAGGGACGATCAACAGCGACGACCTCCTCGACGAAGTCCGGGAGGTTATCCGGATCGAGAAACTCGAGTATCTCGGCGAGGAGAGGGTGCACGCAGGCCCGAACGTCATGACCTCCGACGCCATCATCATCGTCGAAGGCCGGGCCGATGTGATCAACCTGCTGCGCTACGGGATCAAGAATGCGGTTGCGGTCGAGGGGACCAACGTCCCGCGCATCATCATCGACCTCTGCGCGCAGAAGACCGCGACGACCTTGCTCGACGGAGACCGGGGAGGGGAACTGATCCTCCGCGAACTCCTGCAGGTCGCCGAGATCGACTTCGTGGCCTACAGTCCGCGGGGAAAGAGCGTCGAGGAGATGAGCAGAAAGGAGATCGTCAAGGCGCTCCGGAACAAGGTGCCCGTGGAAGTGGTCACCGACCACCGCCCCGGGGAGACGGCGGAGCGGGCTCCCGTCGGCGCATATGGAGGGCCGGAAGAGGCCGTGCCTCTGGAGCCACCGAAAAACAGGGAGGAGAACCGGAAGCCACCGTCGACGCTCGGCGAACACATGGCGGACGTCCGGGACAAAAAGATCGCGCGGTTTCTCTCTCCCGACTATACCGTCCTCCTGGAATCGAACGCTACCGATGTCGAAGGCGCCCTCCAGAACCTGAACGGCGATGTTGAAGGGCTTGTCATGGACCGGGTCGTCGATCAGAAACTCCTCGATCAACTCGGAGGAAAGAACCTCGAGTTTGTAGCCGCTCGTGATTATCAGGGGATCATAAAGCGCCCCCTGTCCATCCGGCTTATAAAGATTGAATAAATTTTATATCGGGTGCAAATTTATAAATATCTATATCCACTATTTTTATCTCCGGGAGAGAATATGCACAAAGAAGAGTTAATAGCCTTACATGGGATTCTCACTGAGATTAAAGACTTTTTTGAGATGCAGAACCCGGAGTTGAAGTTCTCGCAGTATTATGCGTTGAAAATCGACCCTTCTCAGGTGCATAAGAGCAAAATGGAACATAAGTATGCAATATTCGTGCTCGGAACGGAACTTGCCAACGCCATGAAAGATGTGGAGTTTGCTTCATCGAGCCGGATCTCCGCCAGGATGAAGGAACTTGCGGAGAAGACCTTGAAGGAGATCGAGTATCTCCAGTAACGATCATCCCCGCCGCCCCTCTTTTCTCAGGCCCGCATATTGCGTTCCCGTTCGATGAGATAGGCGGCCAGCAGATTCGGGATGGGGGCCGCCATGCAGTGCCAGTTCGGCGTTCCGTTCACTTCAAGGACCGTGTAACCCTCTCTATCCCGGAGGAGATCGACGCCGCAGTAATCGATCCCGATCGCCGCTGCCGAATCTTCGGCGATGGCGCGCATCTCATCATCGATCGGGACCGGCATGCCGGTCCCCCCCTGGTGGATGTTGTGCATCAGCCCCTCAGATACCCGGGTAATCGCGCCGACGGCCTCTCCACCGAGGACAAAGACACGGAAGTCCCGATCGTTCGGAATATACTCCTGCAGGTACCAGGGTCCCGGCCCGAGGTCGTCCGGCTTCGTCACGAGCCTGATGCCGTTCCCATCGTATCCGTAAAGCGGTTTATAAACGACTTTCCCGTGCCGCAGAAGAAAGTCCCGTGCCTGCTCCTCCGAGCAGAGGTAGGCCGTCCTGGGTGTGCGCACCCCTTTCCGGAGCAGGAGTGCCGACGTCATCACCTTCGACGCGCAGGCGACGATGCTTTCGGGTGTGTTGATCACCCGATTATCGAGCGCGAGCACGCTCAGGGTCTCGAACTGGTGCCCGTCCTGCCGGATCCCGCAGGCCCACACGAGTTCATTCTCAAGCCCGGAGTTGAGCGGGTCGATTGTACCGAGGTCGAGGAGGGCGTATCGGGCGTCGGCTCTCTCCAGCTCCTGCATAACGGCGCCGGTCGAGTTGTCGTCCGGCGTATCGGTCGGTTTAGGAACGATATAGATCATTTCGTCTCACGTCCGGGGCTGTTCGTAGTGCAGTACCCTTTTGTATCTCGCCGGATATAACCGGTAGGGAAGGGTGTCATGCAGAAGAACCGGATCTGTATCATCGGGTGCGGAAATCCTCTCATGGGAAACGACGGGGCGGGCATTCGGGCGATACAACTCTTTGAAGGGAGGTATACCGGCGTCGATGTCATCGATGGCGGCACCGGGGGACTCGGTCTGATCCCGTTGATGGAGGGGTACGAGAAGGTGGTGATCGTCGATGCGATGGTGGACGTCGGCGACCGTATCGGCGAGGTCCTCACGTTTGAAGCGCCGCCTTCCCGGGGGGAGACCCTCGCGTGCGCACTCCACGATCTCGGGATCGGGGAGGCGGTAGCCGTAGCCCGGGAACTCGGGTACGCCGGGGAGGTTGTGATCGTCGGGATCGAAGCAGGGGAGATCCGGGCATTCAGCCGGGAGATAGACAGCGCGGTCGAAGAAGGGGTCCGGGTTGCCGGGAGGGAGATCCGGAAGATCCTCCGGAGATGGACTGGCGAGGCCGTTGGCGCGTTGGGAAATGAGAATAGTGAGTATGGGTAACTATATATGCCGGACACTTTTCCAAAGGGATAAATAGCAAGACTTATTTTATAGCACTGAACTAAAGGTGTCTGAATGCAACTGCCGCGAGGTCGGTTTCATCGTCTTCTCAAGTCCACGACATCCCGTGCCTTGATAGAAGAGATGAACTCATCACAGTTCACCGGGACCTGTATGATTGCCCTTGGTAGTGAGAGTGCAGTCTTGGTGCTGAACGAAGGTCTGGTGGTGCTTGCCGAATATGGGGGCATAAAAGGGCAGCACGTACTGGATACACTACTTGAAGGCGGAGAGAGCGAAGTGGCGGCAGAGTTGAATTCTCTGACGCCGGAACAGATCCAGCTCTCCCTGGAGTTCAACCGGCCCTGTGCGATTGCCGAACCCGATGCCGGAAGGCAAAAAAAATCGATGTCGGGCAAGGCTGCCCCGAGAGGGACGAAAAGGACCGGTGCGGCATCTTCGTCAAAGCACCGTCCGGAACCGCCCGCGGAGATGCATCACATTCCCATGCCGGGAGTGAAATCCTTGCAGGAGACGACTGCGGTTCCTCCGTCTGCGAGCAATGATGCGGCTCCTCCATCTACGAGTGATGAAATGGAAACGCTTGTCCAGAACATGGAGGATCTGGACGTTGATCAACTTGTCGGCAGTTTCAAAGTTAACTGCAAGGAGATGCTCCGGAGAATTCATCTCGACCATCTCATTCAGGACAAAGACACGTAACAGCAGGAGCAGATTACAGAATGGATTCAGCAAGCATTATCCTGGTATTCCTTAGTTTCATCGCTGTCATGGTGATTGCGGGTTTCGCCGGCGTTTTGTATCTCCTCTCAACGATCGCCCGGGCACTCACCGGGAAGCAGCAAGAAGCGGTTTCGAACGCTCCAGGGACGAAACCGGCTCCGGTCAAGCCCGCGATATCTCCGGGCACGATCGATCCCGGGCATATGAGGAGTTTGGAGGAAAATCTCGGTGCAATCCGTGAGAAATACAGCCTTGCATCGTTCACCCTGGCTACCGCAGACGGCCTCCTGATCAGTTCGACAGGGCCCGGCGGCGAGGACGAAGCCGCGCGCTACAGTCATCTCTACGCCCAGGGAAATCTGCGTGACGAGACCGGCGTTGAACTCCTCGGCATCCCTTACCGTGGGGAGACAGTGATCGGCATTGCTCGTCCTTCTGAGCACCTCTCTGCCGAACTGATGAACGCACTCGGGCAGGACACTCAGAATGCCCTGCAGCACTGGGTGTAAGCCGGTACTCTAAAAAAAACGAGTGATCATATGGTAAAAGTGTATACAATCGCATCCGGTAAAGGCGGCACCGGCAAAACGACGGTCACAGCAAATCTCGGGTCGATGCTGGCCCGGTACGGAAAGAAGACCTGCATCCTGGATGCCGACGTCGGGATGGCGAATCTCGGGCTCATTCTCGGGCTCGAGGACCTGCCGGTGACCCTGCATGAGGTGCTGGCAGGCAAAGCGCGTGTCAGGGACGCCATCTATGACGGGCCGTTCGGCGTGAAGGTGGTCCCGTGCGGGCTCTCTCTGCAGGGTTTCCAGCAGTCGGACCCGAACCGGCTCAAGGACATCATGACCGATCTCGTGGGCGAGTTCGACATCCTGATCATGGATGCCCCCGCAGGAATCAGCAGGGACGGCGTCATCCCGCTGACTATTGCCGACGGCGTCATCCTCGTCGTAAATCCCGAGATATCCTCGATAGTCGACTCCCTAAAGACGAAGATCCTGACCGAGACTGTCGGCGGGCACGTTGAAGGGGCAATCATCAACCGGGTTGCCGGTAACAGCGAGGAGTTCAACCATGCACAGATGGAGAAACTCCTCGGGGTCCGGGTGCTCGGGGTCATACCCGAAGATCCCAATATCCGGCGGGCATCGGCCGGCAGGACCCCGATCGTGGTGAAGTATCCGACGTCCGTAGCGTCCCGGGCGTTTAAGCATATCGCGGCCGATGTAGCAGGGATCGAGTACGTTGAAGAGGCGGCAGCGGTACCGCGGGAACGTTTCGTCGACCGGCTGGCTCGTGCTCTTTTTCGGGCAAAGGCGTGAAGACCGGAGTTACGTCTCCCCCTTCACCACGTCTTTCTTTACCAAACGATCGACATAAACGCCTCTTTTTCGAGCCGGACCGCACCAGGTGTCCGGGCCCGCTACAACCGACCTGAGTTTTGTTTGATTTCCCTCACGTAAACAGAAACCAGGGTTTTTCAGGAATGATTCGGAATCAATCCCCGATAGTTGATACCCTCTATAAGAGTGAATAAAATCCATAAATATTGTACCGGCGAGAAATATTCCTATCGTGCAAACTATATATAATCATGTTTTAATACCAGGAGATGGTAACCACAATCAGAGGCTCGTAATGGATATACGTGTGGATAAGGACGCATGCGTCGGGTGCGGTCTCTGCGTCAAAGACTGTCCGATGCACGTGTACGAACTCCAGAACAATGTGAGTGTTCCCGTCAGGCCGAACAACTGCATGGGATGCCTGTCCTGTCATGAGATCTGCCCGGCTCAGGCACTTGAGCACCGGGGCATCTACCCTGCCAGGAGGCACTATGTCGACATTAAAGTCTGTGAGATGCTCCGGAAGGTGATCTGATGACCGCTGGTTATATCGACGAACTGCATGAGGCGTTTCACTCCGATCTCGTCTATCGGCCCGAGGATATCCCCCTCGACTGCTCGCCGAAACCAAAAGAGATGGAGCAGACGCTTCACGGCGTGATGAAACTCAACGGCCTTATCATCAGGTCTCTTGAAGAGATTGCAGGCAGGGGAGCGAACGCAGTCACCTACCGGGCCGGAAAGAAGTTCGGCCACGAGGTTGCCAAGTACTTCCAGAAACGCGAGGACGTGGAAGGGGCGCTCCACGAACTCTCCGACCTGCTGTCCGGTCAGTACTCCTTTGAGGTCTGGAAACCTGAGGATAAGGAGACGTTCATCATCGAAGAGAACGGTGAGACGTTCATTTACCTTGTCTTCCACGACTGCATCGTCCGCCAGACGCTTCGGCGCAACGGCCTTGACCAGGGCGGCCCGCTCTGCCAGACGCTCTTCGGCTACGTCGTGGGCGCAGTTGAGGAGATCACCGGCCGGAAAGCCAAACTTGAGATCGTGCACACCGGTCCGAACGCCTGTCTCAAGAAACTGGTCCTTAAATGAGGCGAAATGATGAAGATCGCTATTGAAGAACTGGCGGGATGCTCGGGATGCACGATTGCGGTGCTCGATCTCCACGAGATGCTCCTCGATCTCGTTGCGGAGGCGGATATCGTCTACTCTCCGGTGATCATGGATGTAAAGGAGCCGCCGGAGGGGATCGACATCGCGTTTGTAACCGGAGCAGTCCGCAATGTTGAGAACCGCGAACGCCTCGAAAAGATCCGCAAGCGGGCAAAGACGCTTGTGGCGCTCGGGACCTGTGCCTGCTACGGGGGGATATCGGGTCTTTCGATGCTGAACTCAAACGACGACCTCTTTTCCTGCGTTTACCGGGAGGTGGAGACGACGAAGCCCGACGGCGTTATCCCGACGGATGTGCCGCCGTTCCTCTACCGGGCGTTTGCGGTGGGAGACCTCGTGAAGGTCGATTACTATGTCACGGGCTGCCCGCCGAAAGAGGCGTTCTTAAAGCAGATTATCCCGGCGATGGTCGCCGGTCATACTCTTGAACTCTCGCGTAAATCCGTCTGTTCGGAGTGCGACAGGATCATGGGGCCGGTTGAGAACTGGACTCTTTCCCGGCGGCACGAGGGGGTTCCCGATCGTGAGCACTGCCTGCTTGGGCAGGGTTATCTCTGTCTCGGGAGCGTCACCTTCGGCAGGTGCGCCGCGTCGTGTCCGAAGAATAATATCCCGTGCCACGGGTGCAACGGCCCGTCGCTCGATATCCTTCGTGAGCCCTGCCGGGACATCTACGGCATGATGGTGGCGAGGGTCTCGGACCTCACCGATAAGCCGCAGAAAGAGGTGGAGAAGGAACTCTACGACGTCGCACATACGATGTACGCCTTCACCATCGGGAGCCTCGTCATGGAGGACAAGGAGACGTCAAAAATTCGGGATCTCATTAAGGAGAGGAGCAGATGAAGGAGATTACGGTCAGTCCGGTGACCCGGATAGAGGGCCATGCCGGGGTCAGGGTCTTCCTCAACGACCGGGGCGAGGTCGATTCGGCCCACTTTCAGGTTGTAGAACTCAGGGGGTTTGAAAAGTTCCTCGTCGGGGCGGCCATCGAGGAAGCACCCCGGATCACGCCCCGCATCTGCGGGATATGCCCCTCGGCGCACCACCTCGCGGCCGCAAAGGCGCTCGACGGGATCTTCGGCGTCGAACCGCCCGCGACCGGAAAGAAACTCCGGGAACTTCTCAACATCGGTCAGTTCGTCCACTCCCATGCCCTCCACTTCTTCATGCTTGCGGCTCCCGATTTCATCCTGGGTCGCGACTGCCCCGCGGAGACGCGCAACGTCATCGGGCTTGCCCGCCACTCGCCTGAGATCGCGAAGAAGGCGATCGCTGTCCGTAAGTTCGGCCAGCGCCTGACGGAAGCGGTCGGCGGCAAACCCATTCACCCGACAAACGCGGTGCCGGGCGGGATGTCGGCGCCCCTCACGGAGGGGAAGAGGGTTGAACTGGCTGCCATGGCCGATGAGGCGCTCGGCATCGCCCGTGATGGATGGGACATCGCCCGCAACCTCCTCGACGGTGTCGATACCGATATAGGGACCGTGAAGACCGGGTTTCTCGGTATGACCAACCACGGGCTCTACTCGACCTATGACGGGCCTGTCGCGATGCTTGGGCCCGACGGAGGCAGGCTCGGTTCGTTCTCGGGTCCGGATTACAAGAACTTCATTGAGGAGTATTCGGAGAACTGGTCCTATCTGAAGTTCGCCCGGTTCAAAGGAGGGGATTACTACCGGGTCGGGCCGCTTGCCCGGCTCAACATCGTGGAGAAGATGGGCACGGAGCATGCAGACGCTGCTCTCGCGGAGTACCGCGAGCGGTTCGGCGCCGTTGCCCAGGCTCCGCTTGCCTATCACCTGGCACGCTACATCGAGTTCATCGCCTCGTGCGAGCGGGCGGTGGCCCTGCTCTCGGACTCCGGTATTACCGGTTCCGATACCCGGACGCCGGTGGGGAACGTCGTAAACCGGCGCGGCGTCGGGATCATCGAGGCGCCCCGGGGAACCCTTATCCACGATTACTCCGTCAATGAAGCGGGCATCATCGAGCGGTGCAATCTCATCGTTGCGACCTGCCAGAACAACTATGCCATTGACCGGGGCGTGGAGGCTGTGGCACGCCGGGTGGTGGAGAACGGAGCGTTGACCGATGAGGCGGCAAACCGCATCGAGATGATCATCAGGGCGTACGACCCCTGTATCTCGTGCGCAACACATGCGATCGGGCGGATGCCCCTCAAAATTGAGTGTATCAAAAGAACATGAGGCGATAGAGCTATGCTGAAACAGATCCTGGGAGAATTCCTGAAACTTGACGGGGTTACCGCTGCGGTCGTGGCGGGACGGGACGGCTTTGTAATCGAGAGCGTTGTTGCCGGGGATGTAGACGTCGAGGCCCTCGGTGCCATGGCGTCGACCGGTATGGGTACGTCTGAGGCGATGAGCAACGAACTCGGGAAAGGAGAAATGCACCAGATGCTCATCGAGCTGGAGAACGGGCCCATCCTGCTCTCTCCACTCTCGGAAGACGAGTTGATCGCCATTGTGGCGAACGCGAACGTCAACGTCGGGCGCATCCGGTACGAGCTGAAGAAAAACAGGGATCGGATAACTGCTGCTCTGTGAGACGATGCTACCCGACGGCGTCTCACTTGGGCGAATGCAGGGGCCGCTTACGGCCCTTGCTTCTATCAGTCCTCACTTCACGGGAGCGGTGCGCATCAACGGCCCCGGAGTGACGGGTTTTGTCCTGATTCTGAAAGGAGGCCCGTATGCGGCTGCGTTCGAGGATACCGGCAAAGACCTGCTGCTCAGTGGAGACGAAGCCTACCGCTACCTGCTCGACTGTCCGTCGCTGGACTATGAACTTATCGCGTATACCGTCGGGGAGACCGAGGCGGCCCGTGCGACCGCTCGTGAGACGGGGTGTCTGGTTACCGTGGAGGGTGCAAAGCCTGTCGTCCGGCCCGGGTCGGAGGAGACGGACCGCCTCGAAGAGGTTGCTCGACAGCCGGGCGTCATTGCCGTCTCGGTCTTCCATGAGGGGTTCGCCCTTCAGTCGCTGGGCTCCGCGGACTTCGAGCAGGTGGCTGCGGTCGCCGAGGACCTGCTCCGCGCGGGTATCCGCATCACCGCCGATATGGAGATGGGCCCCCTCTCCCAGATGATCCTCGAGACCCCGGCAGGGAAACTCATCATTGCACCCTATGGGGACCTCTCTCTCTGTATACTGGCGAAGCCCGACGCCAACCTCGGCCTGATCCGCCTCGCGGTGCGGGGCATGCAGGACCGGCTCGCCTGAAATGGATGGCTGTTTTTCGGCCGGTCCGGCACTTCCCGTCTTCTTCGCACCTGGCGGGGTTAACTGCGCTTTCACTGTGCGGGGGGCCTCCTGCACGATTCTGTCGATGCGGATGCTCCCGGCAAACAGGAACCGGACCCGGCCCCGGCCCCTTTCCCGAAGGGGGAGGCCTTTGTCGACGATCCCGGCGTGATCCATCGCATTCAAAAAAATTATTCGGGAGAGGGGGCCGGTTCGTCTCCCGGGAGATGATGAGTTTGATTATTCGTCTTTTGGGTGCTGTGCGAAGGCTTTCCAGACCTGCTCACGGTGGACCGGGCCGCTGTTGTAGGTGCAGAACGGGATGATGCGGCCGTCGGGGGTCGCGTAGTGGATGCAGCACCGCTCAACCCGGCAGAGGTCGTAGTTGTACCGGTCCATGAAGTGCATCGTGCCGATGAAGAGGGCGTTCCAGTGGAACTCGCGCAACGCCTCGAAGTTCTGCATGATGAGGGTCTGTCCTATCAGTTTCATGAACTTCGTGGTATTCTTCTGCTCCGCCTTCCTCGTAGAGGTGTAGAGGTCCTTGACGCCCTCGACAAGGGTCACATACTTGTTGAGCGACCCGCCTTTCGCGAGTTTTGCCGCCATTTTCTCGACCGACTCAAAGAAGGCGTCGACGTCCACCATCTTGTTGATCGGGACCATCCCGTCTTCGGTGACGAAGACATAGGTCGCCGCTCCGCAGTGCTGGTGCGTGGTGAATGAGATCTGGGGCTTGCCCGTATACGCCTCAACGAGATCGCAGATGGGGACGATACAGGGTACGGGGTAGAAGTAATCCTTCTTGATAACGCCGTCCGTCTGCTCCTCAATTCGCTCTGCAAGTTCCGGGATGGTGATCCGCTCTTTCCTGACATCATCCTCGCTTGCCGCTCCGGTGAACGCCACCGGCTGGAAGTTGACGCCCCGGATGGTCTTGATGTGCTCTGCGGCATACTTGATGATGGCGCCCGCCTCGTGGTCGTTCCTGCCCTTGATGATCGTCGGCACCAGCACCACCCCCATGCCGATCTTCTCGCAGTTCTCGATGGCCCGCTGGTCGCTCGCGAGTTTTGTGTTCGTCTCCTGGGTTATGCCGTCGAAGTGGAGGTAAACAGTGGAGAGCCCGGCCTCTTTGAGTTGTGCGATGTAGTCGGGTTCCCGGGCAATCCTGATACCGTTCGTTGCGACCTGAACCTGGGACATCCCGAGTTCTTTTGCTTTCTTGATGATCTCCGGGAGATCATCGCGTATCGTCGGTTCGCCGCCCGAGAACTGGACGGCGGGGGTCGGGGTAGGTCTCTCCTCGCGCAGCATGCGTAGCATCCCGGCGATCTGATCGAAGGTTGGTTCGTAGACAAAACCGCAGGCCCGGGCGTTTGCAAAGCAGAAGTCGCAGTTGAGGTTGCACCGGTTCGTCAGATCGATATTGGCAAGCAACGTCGTCGACCGGTGGTTCTCACAGATTCCGCAGTCGTACGGACATCCGGTCGGGGACGTAGTCGTCTGATGGTTCGAAACCCCCTTTCCTACGCGCTCGTAGGCGTCAAACCTCCGGTACATCTCTGCGTCCGACCAGTAGAGGCCACGGTATGTGCCGTGTTCCGGACAGGTACGGACCAGCCAGACCTTTCCCTCCTCTTCGACGATCTCGGCATCGAGTACGCGGCCGCATGTTGGACAGAGGCTCCTTGTCTTTTTAATCAGCATTCTCTCACCGTGCCCATCAATTATTCATGCACTCATATTTCGACACGTTAATCTTTATATTTACTGATTATACTGGGTATTGACACTATTTGATACTATACTCGGATACTGGCTCTTTTCCGGTATTGCGGCGCTGTGGATCATGCTTCCTGCGTACGTGCCGAACTCAGCGGCCGCGGTCCTCGGAGGCGGGACGCCCATCGACTTTAGGAAGACGTTTCGCGACGGGCGAAGGATCTTTGGCGACGGCAAGACGTACCGGGGGTTCATCGGAGGCGTGGTCTCCGGGGTGCTGCTGGGTCTTATCCAGATCTGGGCCGCCTCTGCGTTCGGTCTGGATCTGTTCCCCCAGCATACGTTCCTCTCGGTTACGCTTCTCGCGACGGGTGCGCTCCTTGGCGATCTCGTCAAAAGTTTCCTGAAGCGGAGGCTGGGTAAAGAACGGGGTGAATCCTGGCCGATCGCCGACCAGTATGACCTGGTCGTCGGTTCCTTCCTGCTCCTCCTCCTGTTCGATCCCCGGTGGCTGCTTGAGAATCTTACCTTCCCCATTGCAGTCTGGATCGTCGTCATGACGCCCCTCCTTCACCGGATCGTGAACATTATCGGCTATTACATCGGAGTTAAAGAAGTACCATGGTAAACCCAATCGCGACACTACTGACTGAGAACGGGGCTATCGAGTTCGGGGACTTTGTCCTTGCGTCGGGAGCCCGGAGTTCCTACTACATCGACATCAAAGCCGCAACGACGAACCCTGCCGTCCTTGCGGCAATCGGGAAAGCCATTGCCGAAGGCTGGGAGTTTGATACGGTGGCCGGAGTGGCGGTCGGCGCCGTACCGATCGCCGTCGCCGTCTCGCTTGCAAGCGGCCGGCCCTATGCCATCATCCGGAGGGCGGAGAAGGACCATGGCAAAGCCGGGACGATCATCGGCGAGGTGCGCGACAGAAACGTGCTGCTGGTCGAGGACGTGACCACGTCCGGGGGAAGTGCTCTTTACGGCCTCGAAGCCCTGCGGCACGCCGGTGCGCACGTCGACCGGGTGGTGACCGTCGTCGACCGGGAAACTGGCGCTCATGAGGCGCTTGCAGAAAAAGGTGCAGTGCTTCTTGCGCTTGTGCGGGTCAGTGAACTGCTGGACGGATAAACATTTTTTACGAGCAGGCGAATAGATGGATATGAAAGTACTCGTTGTAGGCGGTGGTGGCAGGGAGCATGCGATCGCCAGGGCCCTATCCTGCAACAGCGGCGTGAGAATATTTTCTGTTATGGCACGCAAAAACCCGGGGATCGCCCGGCTCGCGGAGCGGGTGCTTCTCGAGAAAGAGACCAATATCCCGGAGATAGTAGAGTTCGCCACAAAGAACGCGCTTGACGCTGCGGTCATCGGGCCGGAGGCGCCTCTTGAGGCGGGCATCGTCGATCACCTCGAGGCGGCGGGGATACCTTCTGTGGGGCCGACCCGTGCGGCCGCACGGCTTGAGACGGATAAGGCGTTCTGCCGGAGATTGATGGAACAGCACGGGATCGCGGGATGCCCGGAATACCGGGTCTGTCATGACCTGGAAGAAGCACGGCGGTTCATCGAGGCCTACGACGGGGACCTCGCCATCAAACCTATCGGACTCACCGGCGGGAAGGGTGTGCGGGTCATGGGCGAGCACGTCGATGCTGCAGGGGCGGTTGAGTACGTCCGGAAACTCGGGGGCGACGTCGTGCTGGAGGAACGGCTTTTTGGGGAGGAGTTCACCCTTCAGGCGTTCGTCGACGGTGAGCACCTGGTGCCCATGCCGCTCGTGCAGGACCATAAACGTGCATACGAAGGGGATGTGGGGCCGAATACCGGCGGGATGGGTTCATACTCCATGCCGGACCACATGCTCCCGTTTGTCAGTCCCTCCGACTACGAGAAAGCGCTCCAAATTATGCGGGAGACCGTCGCGGCCATGCGGGACGAAGGAGCGCCCTACCGGGGGATCCTCTACGGCCAGTTCATGAACACCCGCGACGGTCCCAGGGTCATCGAGTTCAATGCCCGTTTCGGAGATCCTGAGGCGATGAACGTTCTCTCTCTTCTGGAGTCGGACTTCTTCGAGATCGTCCGCCATATCACAAAGGGAGACCTTTCGCCGTCGCATGTCCGGTTTGGGCATGAAGCGACGGTCTGCAAGTACCTTGTCCCTGAGGGTTACCCGGAGGCCCCGGCGACCCGCCAGCCTCTCACCATCGGCGATTACGGCGACGCCCGGCTCTACTACGCAAACGTCGAAGAACGGGACGGGATGCTCTATACCCGGACGTCGCGGACGCTTGCGTTCGTCGGGAAGGGCGAGACGCTTGACGAGGCCGAGGCGATCGCCGAGAAGGCGGCGTCTTCCGTCTCGGGAAACGTTTTCCACCGGAGGGATATCGGCACCCGGGAACTCCTCGATAGGCGGTGCCGGCACATGAAGGAGATCGCATGAAGAAAGATTTTCTCTCGATCGTCGATATCGATGCGGGTGAACTTGCAAGCATTGTCGACGATGCTGAACGCTTAAAACGGCTGAAGTTCGCAGGAATCGCGCACGAGTACCTCCGGGGAAAGAATCTTGCGATGATCTTTGAGAAGGCGTCCACCCGCACCCGGGTCTCGTTTGAGGTGGGGATGACCGACCTCGGGGGCCATGCGCTCTTCCTGAACCCCCAGGATATGCAACTTGGTCGGGGTGAGGAGATCCGGGATACGGCACGGGTGCTTTCCCGCTACGTCGATGCGGTGATGATCCGGGCCTACGATCATGCTTCCGTCGAGGAATTCGCCCGCTACTCGACCGTTCCGATCATCAACGGCCTATCGGACCGGCTGCACCCCTGTCAGGTGCTCGCCGATATCATGACCCTCAGCGAGCGCTTCGACGACCTTCACGACCTGAAACTCGCGTGGATCGGAGACGGCAACAACGTCTGCAATTCCTGGATCCTCTCTTCGGCCCTGACCGGGATGGAGATCACCGTCGCAAGCCCCCCGGGTTACCGTCCGAAGGATGCGGTCGTCAATCAGGCACGGGCGGCGGGGGGCAGGGTCAACGTCGTCACAGACCCGGAGGAGGCGGTCCGTGATGCGGACGTCCTCTACACCGACATATGGGTCTCGATGGGCGACGAGCAGGAGCGTGCCGAGCGCCTGCGGGCCCTCAGGAACTACACGATAGATTCTCACCTTCTTCGCCGCGCGCCGCCGGACGCCCTCGTGATGCACTGTCTCCCCGCCCACCGGGGGGAGGAGATTACCGACGAGGTGCTGGAAGGACCGCAGAGCATCGTCTGGGACCAGGCCGAGAACCGGCTCCACGCCCAGAAGGCGCTGCTCGTGCGGCTGATCGCCGGCGGGATGCCCCCGGCGGAGTGAGGAGAAAGAGAGTTACTTTTTTTTGGGCTGGCGGCTGACCTGCGCGCCGCACCATGTCCCGGCAAGTACGGGCCAGGAATACGGGTATGGCCGGAACCAGGCCTCCTCAGGCCCACCCGTATGCTGGAGCATCTGCAACCAAAGATGGAGGTCGTCCCAAAAGGGTCCCTGGACCTCCGGTACACTCAGATCGGAGCACTCACCTCCAAAGTTTCTACCATCTGAACCAGATCCAGGGCAAGGATGATGAAACGGCTTTCTATTGGGTGTCCCCCTCCCGACAAAGAGATTTTGGGACGACCTCCTATTCAAGCAAATATTTGAGCATCTTTTCCGGCGCATTCACAAACTGTTTAGTGATACGGAAATGCTCGGTTTCCTGATATGGTATGGAGTTTATTCCTTTCTCCGAAAGTTCAAACACCTCCGCATCAGGAAAAGCCATGAGGATCGGTGAATGGGTGGAAATGATGAATTGAGAGTTATGTTTTACCAGATCATCAATACAGCACATTAACTGTAACAGGCGAGAGGGCGACAGGGCCGCTTCCGGTTCATCAAGGATGTATAGACCATTGCCGCCAAACCTATTTTCCACCAACGCCATAAAACTCTCTCCATGGGATTGCGCATGCAGTGAAACGCCACCGTAACTGGGGATTGCACGGACCCTGTCAATGTTGGTTGCTACGTTGTAAAAGCTCTCCGCACGGAGGAAAAATCCATCCTTATGCCGCTTTACTCCTTTACAAACGGTTAAGTAGCGATACAGTTCCGAATGAGAATCCTCCGTGGAAAAATTGAAGTTTATCGTTCCGCCTTCGGGATTAAAGCCCATCGACACCGCAATGGCTTCAATGAGTGTGGACTTGCCAATGCCGTTTTCTCCAACAAAAAAAGTTACATGCTTGCTGATCGGCAATTCTTCCATGTCCTGAAGATGTTTGACCACTGGTAAATCGTACAGGTAGTTGTCCGAGGGAATATCTTTCGCCAGTTTAATGCCGGTAACATATAGATCGCTCAACATGGTTTTTGCCTCCGGTTCACGTAAGCATAGTATCATAATATAGCAAGCGGCGCAAAAGAAACCAGCAGTCAAGGCTTTTCCTTGATCGCTGGTTTCTTGTTGACATTACAGCCATACCAGCACGGCGAAACCGCCGTTAAAGCAATAGGTGTTCGTACAATGTCCGATTGGTGGACTGTGGGAGACCCGCGCCTCCGGTGTTCGACTTCCGCCTGCCCCCTCCCCGTCAGCCCCTCCCCATGGCGGTACTCCCACGGGTCCGGTCTACCGGGACCTCTCTCACGGTTATAGCGCGTGTTCGAGCGTGAGATGTTGCCTGGGTTCCGAATCGCGACGATTCGGCAGAACTGGAACAGGAGCACTGTCAGGTGCGAGTTGCACAGTTCGTTAAAAAACCGCGGATGGGATTTCACTGCCAGAGGAATACCGGGGTGCCCTCAAATACTCTCTGTGTGACGGCTCCTCCTCCGAACCAGCGCACCTGACTTCGAATAAGAAAAAGAGTATATCTATTCCGCGACGAACTCCTTCAGCCGCGCGAGAAGGTACTTCTGCACCTCTTCGACGACCTCTCTCTTCCCGCGGAACGCCAGCAGTTCCCGTATGTCCCCGTCCATGTTTGCAAACGACAGCTTCTGCGGCCGTCGCACCACTTCCACGTCGTATTTCTCAACGACATCGTAGATCATCTTGCGGGGCACGCCCGGGGGAACGAGCATATCGTAGAGCTGTTCTTCTTCGGCCATCGATTTTTCAACTCCTACTTCCCTATTTTGATCCGGCGGGACATAATACATGGCCCTCCCCGCACCCCGCCGAGCGGGGCTTTGGGTTTGCCGAGCGAGTTCATGCACCGGCCCATCAGTGCGGCTCCCCGGGCAAGGCCGTCGTCCACAAAGACCAGGTGGTCGTTCGGCGTGTCGTAGAGGCTCCGCTCGGTGATGCCCTCGAGGATGTACTCGGGTTTCCTCCCCGAGATCGCCGCCCGCCCGGTGAACCCGATTGACGAGTTCGGCGGGACCATCCCCCTCTCGACGGCGATGTCGATGAGCCTGAGCGCCATTTTTGCGCAGACCCGGTCGACGACCTCGGTCAGCATGCCCATACCGTGTTTCTCATAGATCTCGTGTCCGATCTCCTCAAGTGCCGGCATCTCGCTGCCGTTGACGCCGCAGTCGCACCCGATGAGGGCGACGCCTGATTTATCGGCAACGTCGGCGCAGACCGGGACCCGCCCGAACTTCGTCCGATCCGGGGGGACGATCCTGATATCGATGTGTTCATGACACCGGTCGACGTAGTCGTCAACGACGGAGCGCTTTCTGCCCCCGAACGCGCCCTTGATACTATGGTCGCCGAAGAGGTCGAGGGCTGTTCCCGTCCGGCCCTTCACAAGCCCGGTGCCCCGGACGATTGCATCCGGTATGGCGCCTGCAAGCCCGCAGAAGTTTCCGGTTGTTTGAGCGAACGGGTTCGGCTCATCCGGGGCGACATCGCTCGTGATCCGGCCGTCGAGCGTGGTCCCGAAGTCGATGGATATACAGGGGTTCCGGAAGTCGACCGGCGTCCACTTGGCGCCTTCCTTGATGCCCGCCATCGCAAGTTCTCCCTCCATCTCGTTCGCCACCATCTCGACGCCGGTACACCCGACCGGCGGCACGACACCGGCAACCGCGCCGATGAAGACCACCCGGTCGGCAAACGAGAACTGCCGGAGTTTAGGGGGGAGGTTGTCGATAGACATCGGCGGCGTCATCTTTCGCGGGGGGACGCCGGCTTCGAGGCAGCCGTTGGCGAGAGCGATGATGAAGTCGCCGACCTGGTCGGGAGAGTCCATCGCCGCCACGACGCCGGTGCTCCTGACGACAAAGTCCAGGTCGTCCTTGATGCTGAGGTGGGCGTCTTTGTGGCACCGGATCAGGGTGTCGCGCACCAGTTCCGTGACCGACTCCCGTGTCAGTTCCGTGCCGTCCAGGGTTGCCCCGAAGACCGTCTCGCCCGGTAATGGCTGCCGGACGTCGCGGCTCATGGTCACGGTCTTGTTGATGACGTAGGACCTGCCTGTTTCGAGGTTGGTGCCGGTCAGGATGCACTTCGTGGTGGTATTGCCCATCTCGACGGACGCTACGATAAAATAGGGCTTCGCCCGATACTCGGGAACGCCCGCGCCTGCTCCGTGGGAGATCGACGGCGGCGGCGGACTCTCGACGATATGCGGCGTGGGTTTAAAAAAACGCTCCAAAAAGCGGGCACACATAATAGTCTTTTCCCCGTCTGTCTGCTTATATTTTTCCATACCGCGGCGGATGCCCGGAGCATGGAGAGAGGGGCGGCCGTCATGTGACCATTTTTCCAGGTTCGGCGTGGCGATGCGCTGGACCGATGAAGGTTTTCGTCGATTCGGACAGGTCTCCATGGAGCGGATGCGGGTGCCGTTGTTGAGGATCGCCTGCACCGCGTCGCGGATATCGGCGGTGCCGCCCGCGGCCGGAGGGAGGAGAACCCGCCCGGAAGCCCGGTTCCCCTGTAGACCGCACCGAGATGGCGGCGCGCCCGATCAGGCCGAGGCTGCCGTCGCTGCTCGCGGCGGGCGTCACCGTTGGCGTCGATCAGGGACGGGTCGGGCGCATGCCGTTAGCCGTCCGAGAGGACATCGATCTTATATATACAGAGCACGGATACCCCGTTATCGGACGGGCAGCGACGGAGCGTTGCGTCCGTTCCACTCCCCGGGAGGGGTGAATCGTATGGTTGCGCTTTCAGGTGAAATTAAAGAGATATTTAACAAAACCCGAATCATGCCGATGGCCACCGCCTCAAAAGGCGGCGTCCCGAACGTGGCGCCGATGGCATCGATACACCTTGTCGACGACGACACCGTCTGGATCATGGACAACTACATGGTAAAAACGCTTGAAAACCTCAAGGAGAACCCGATCGCGGCCCTCTACTTCTACGACCCGGATTCCAAGCGCTGCTTCCAGATAAAGGGCTCGACGGAGATCCGGACGTCCGGTCCCGAGTACGAAAAGTTCCGCGACCGCGTGAAAGCAAAGAACGACAGGTTCCCGGCGAAGTCGCTCGTCATCATCAAGATCACCGACGTCTTCGAGTGCACGCCGGGAAAAGAGGCGGGGAAGAAGGTGCTCTAGGCACCCCTTCAGCGCTTCTTGAGGTTCTGACAGAGGCGCGCCTGCAGTCCGAAGTAGTTCGAGAACCCGACGGCGTGGTTCTGGTCGATTGTCGTTGAGTCGAAGGATACGAGGTCGTCCGAGTAGATCGCGAGGTCCGAGCTCCGGCCGAGGACCGAGAGGCCGCCCTTGTAGAGGCCCAGGTCTACGCCGCCGCTCGCCCGCTCCTGTGTCCTGTCGATGAAGGCGTTTAAGGCGTAGAAGAGCGGTTCGTGCACAAGCCCCATATAGGCGAGTTCGGACCACTTATCGTCGACGATACGCTTGAACGCGAGTTCGGAGCGCGTGAGGACGAGATGCTCCAGGTCGCGGTGCGCCGCGAGCAGGACCGTTGCGGCCGGGTGCTCGTAATTCTCACGGGCCTTCAGGCCGAGGATCCGATCCTCGATCATGTCGTTGCGGCCCACACCGTTCCGCCCGGCGATCCGGTTCAGTTCCCGGATCAGGGTGATGCCGGGGAGCCTCTCTTCGTTGAGGGCGACCGGGACCCCTTTCTCAAACTCGATCCGGACCTCCTCCACGGCGTCGGGGGCGTCCCTCGGCGACACCGTCCAGGCATAGATATCCTCAGGCGGGTGGAAGGCCGGGTCTTCAAGGTTGCCGCCTTCGATGCTCCGGCTCCAGAAGTTCTCATCGATGCTGTAGGGCTTGTCCTTCGCCGCGCTCACCGGGACGTTGTGGTCCTGAGCGTAGCAGATCTCCCACTCGCGGGTCAGGTTCATCTCACGCATCGGTGCGACGATATCATACCCGGCGGATCGAAAGATGAAGTCGAACCGGAGCTGGTCGTTTCCTTTCCCGGTACACCCGTGCGCGATCGTTGAAGCGCCTTCCTGCTCTGCAACCTTCACGATCTCTTCAGCGATCAGCGGGCGGGCAAGCGCCGTACCCATCGGGTAACCCTCGTAGGACCCGTTCGCCTTGATCGAGGGGAAGATGCAGTCGGTGACAAACTTCTCCTTCGCATCGATGGTGTAGTGTTTGTCTGCAAGCAGCCGGCCCTTTTCGGTTGCCCGGGCGATCTCCTCCTCGGGTTGGCCCACGTCAACGGCAACGGTGACGATCTCGTCAAACCCGTAGTGCTCGCGCAGGAGGGGGATACAGACGGAGGTGTCGAGACCTCCCGAAAATGCTAGGACGACTTTTCTCTTATCCATGGTTACTGATCTCCGCATTCCTGGTTCCTGTCTCACGGACAGTCCGGAGTACAATCTACATTGATATGACCTTTTACCCAATTAAAAGAACTGGTATGGACAGGAGAACCGGGGGAACCGGACCCGTCCCCGGTATTTCCGGAGGCCGGGGGATGCGTGGGTGCGTGGCGCCCATCTTAATGGGGCCGCACGATGCCGGCCTCCTTCAGTGCGCAGTGACAGGCCGGGAGGAGGGGACCGGAGCGGGGTTTCAACAAAGCCGAAAAAATGGGCAGCATACGGGGCATAATCGGCGAATTGACGATAAATTACAGGATAAGCGGCACAAGTCGCATCTATCCCTGAAAGCATTGCAAAATGTCGGAAAAACAAAAATTGCCCACAATATCTGCCTTTTTTCAAAAACAGTAATTATAAAACAGATAAAATAGAAATCGTGACGCTGGAGGGTTCTGTTATTTTTGAGAAGTTGCCCGTAGAAAACGTAACATCATTACAACCGATCGTCAGGGTGAAAGGTCTGACAAAAGTATTCGGACCGGACCCCGGGAAAGCGCTGGACCTTCGTCGTTCCGGCTGCTCAAAGCAGGAGATCCATGAAAAAATCGGCGCGACACTCGCCCTCAACAACGTCTCTTTCGAGGTTATGCCGGGGGAGACCTTCGTCCTGATGGGACTTTCCGGGAGCGGAAAATCGACGCTTTTGCGCTGCATTAACCGGCTTATCGACCCAACCGAGGGTGAAATACGGATCGACGGCGAAGATGTCGTCAGAATGAGCCATGAGGAACTGCGGGCGATCCGGAGGCGCAAACTGGGCATGATCTTTCAGAACTTTGCCCTTCTCCCTCACCGGACGGTCCTCGAGAACGTCGCCTTCGGCCTTGAGATCCAGGGCGTCCCGGAGGCGGAACGCCGCAAAAAAGCCGAAGAGATGCTCAGGATGGTGGGGCTCGACGGTTACGGGGCGAGCATGCCCTCCCACCTTTCCGGAGGCATGAAGCAGCGGGTCGGACTTGCCCGTGCGCTCACGAGCGATCTGGAAGTGCTCCTGATGGACGAGGCGTTCAGCGCTCTCGATCCGCTCATCAGGAGGGAGATGCAGGACGAGCTGCTGGACCTCCAGCAGCGGCTCGGTAAGACGATCATCTTCGTCACCCACGACCTCGACGAAGCCTTAAAACTCGGCGACCGCATCGCCCTGATGAAGGACGGTGAGATCGTGCAGATCGGCACGCCGGAGGAGATCCTGACGAACCCGAAAAACGCCTACGTCGAAAAGTTCGTCGCCGACGTGGACCTGACACGGGTCCTCTCGGCAAGCGACGTGATGCGCCGCCCCGAGCCGGTTGCCCGGTGCACCGCGGGACCGAGGGTGGCCCTGCACCTCATGGAGGAGTACGATATTACCCGGATATTCGTGGTCACCCGCCAGCGCCTGCTCCGCGGGCTGGTGACGCTCGACGACGCTGCAGGTGCCGTCAGGGAGGGAAAAGAGATGGCGGATATCCTCCTCACCGACGTCTCGACGGTTCCCCCCGATGCGTCGCTTGGCGATATCATCGCGCTGATCGTCGAGAGCCCCTATCCGGTGGCGGTGACGGACGATACAGGCAGGCTCGAGGGAGTGATCTCACGCGGCGCCATCCTCGCCGCTCTGGCGCGAAAAGAGGGGGGGAACCATGCAACCGCCTGAACTTCCCGTGGGGGAGGCCGTCGAGGTGCTCGTGGCCTGGATCGAGAAACACCTCGGCTGGCTGCTTGACGGCTTCGGTGAAGGACTGCAGTTCCTTGTGGACGGGTTTCAGGATATCCTGTTCGCCGTCCCGGCACCTGTCCTGGTCTTCCTCGCGAGCATGCTGGTCTGGTTCGTCACCCGGCACAACGCCGGACTGGCGGTGTTCACCGCGCTTGGCCTGCTGCTGGTCTGGAGCCTCGGGCTCTGGGACCCCGCAATGCTCACCCTTGCACTCGTCACCGTCTCGACCATTCTCGCGCTCGCAGTAGCGATCCCGGTCGGGATCGGCGCCGCGGGCAGCGAGCCGCTGAACGCCGCTCTCCGGCCCGTCCTCGATTTCATGCAGACCATGCCCTCGTTTGTTTACCTCATCCCGGCGGTGATCTTCTTCGGGCTCGGGAGCGTTCCGGGCATCATTGCAACGGTCGTCTTTGCGATGCCGCCGGCGCTGCGCCTCACCAATCTCGGGATCCGGCAGGTGCCCCGGGAGTTGATCGAGGTGGCGGACGCTTTCGGCGCCACGCCCCGCCAGAAACTGTTCAAAGTGCAGATCCCGGTCGCCCTTCCCACCATCATGGCGGGGGTGAACCAGTGTATCATGCTCGCCCTCTCGATGACCGTCATCGCATCGATGATCGGGGCGGGGGGGCTCGGTTACCAGGTGCTTGTGGGCATCCAGCGGGTGGATATCGGCATGGGATTTGAGGCCGGGCTTGCCATTGTGATCATCGCGATCATTCTGGACCGAATAACGCAAAACATTGTGCCGCAGCACGAGAGCCAGTGACCCCTCCGGGTCCCGGGCCGGTCAGCCCTGTACATAGCGAAAAGCCGGCGTACAGAGGAAATTGCAGGTCCTTTAAAATCTGGTCCATTTAAGGCTCTGTTTGCCAAACAGGGTCCGTAAACCATAAATAATGTTGGGACCCATGTTGAAGCGGTCAATATCTGACCCTTTTGCCCTGGGGTGCAAACACGCCAGGAGCGGCATATACCGCCGCCTCTGCCCGATGTCCGGTCTGATCCCTCATGTGGCGTCCCGGACAGTTTGTGAGAGCCCGGAACCCCACATAGCCGGGCTCTGAATGCCATTTACCGCGATCTCGCGGCAAAACGACAAGGTGAACAGATGATTCGACAGAATGGAAACCCCCTCATACCGGTAGGTATCGTTATAGCGCTCTGCCTCTTCTCTGCCGGCTGCATCGGTACGCAAGGAACCGAACCCGCAAAGACGATCAGCATCGGCTACGTCACCTGGGACTGCGCCATCGCCAGCACCAACGTGATGAAGCAGGTCTTTGAGGAGGCCGGATACGAGGTCACCCTGGTTGCGGTCGACGCAGGACCGCTCTTCCAGGCGCTTGCCCGCGGCGATGTCGACTTCACGACGACCGGCTGGCTCCCGCACACGCATGAACACTACTGGGAGCAGTACGGCGACCAGATCGATTACGTCAATAAAAATATCCCCGGGGCGGCGCGTATCGGACTCGTGGTCCCCACCTACGTGACTATCGACTCGATTGAGGAGATGAACGGCGTCGCCGACCGGTTCGGCGGCAGGATCGTCGGCATCGAGCCGGGGGCCGGAATCATGACCCGGACCGAGCAGGCTATCGAGGAGTATGACCTCGATTACGACCTGGTTGCAAGCAGCAGCGCTGGAATGGCAGCGGAACTCGCATCCGCCATCAACCACGAGGACTGGGTCGTGGTGACGGGATGGTCGCCGCACTGGAAGTTCGGCCGCTACGATCTCAAGTTCCTCGAAGACCCCCGTGGCGTCTACGGCGGGGCCGAGGATATCGTGACTCTCGCACGGGCGGATCTCGCGACCGACGACCCGGAGGCCTACGGCATCCTGACCCGGTTTGAGTGGACCGGTGAAGACATCTCATCGGTCATGACCGATATCGAGAACGGCATGCCCGAAGAGGAGGCTGCGAAGGCATGGATCGCCGCCAACCCCGAGAAGGTCAGGGCCTGGCTCGGAGAAGCCTGAACCACTCTTTTTCCCACGGGTTTGCCGGCGGCGGCCGCCGCCCGAACAAAAAGGTTATGCGGGGGGCTCTCGGGGCAGAGCGGGAAGACTCCCTGCGCAAGCTGGGGGATGGGAGCGGTGTCCTGTCGTTCGTTCACTTTCACCCCGCGCACGGCTCTTCTTTATGACAAAGAACCGCATATCCTTCACGAGAGAACCTGCAGGAGAGTTTCCGATGCACATGCCACAAAGATCAAGATTCCGGTCACACCCGTTCAGGCCGATGTGCTCTGGCATCTCTCCGAGAAGTGCCGGTTACTCTACAACTTTGCTCTTGCCGAGCGAAACTAGAACTATCAAGAGAACAAGGAGCGGCCCGATACGCAGTATATCGGGTATGTTCAGCAGGCCACTCCCGGACTCAACCGCTCCGCCCGGAACGCGGGCCACCTCTCACGGTTCATTGGATTGGTAACCTACAAGGCAGCTCTTGCAGGTAAGAGAGTAATACCAATCGATGAACGGGACACGACGAAGACCTGCTGTGTCTGCGGAGCGGTTCACGATATGCCGCTCCGGAAACGAGTTATGGACTGTGAATGCGGGAACTAGCATCGACAGAGACCGGAACAGTGCGGTCAACATCATGGTGCAGTTCCTATCACAACATGCCCTGTGGACGGGCTATCGGCAGTTCGCCGGTAATCTGCGACAAACAGGTCCGAAGATCCCTATGATCCAAGGATACTCGCAGGAAGCCCCACCCGTTAGGGTGGGGTAGTTCACGCAGCCCCGATGTAGTGCTGGAGCGGTTCGAGGGTGATCTCCTCGCGCTTGATGGCAGCGATCGCCATCGCTGCCGCCCGGGCGGCCTGGAGCGTGGTGATGTAGGGAATGCCGTAATCGACGGCGGCCCGCATGATCTGGATGTGGTCTTGCCGGGACGCCTTGTCCGCCGGGGTGTTGATAATCAACTGAATCCCTCCGGAACGCATGATGTCGATGACGTTCGGGGACCCTTCCTGGACCTTTCGCACCAGGTTCGCCTCGATGCCGTTCTGGGTGAGGTAGTCGACCGTCCCGCTCGTGCCGTAGAGCGAGAGACCGAGTTCCCGGAGTTTTTGTGCAATCGGCAGGAGCTCTTCCTTCTGCTCGTCCGTCACCGATATGAAGATGTTTCCGGTCGTCGGCAGGGTGTTGTCTGCGGCGGTGCTTGCCTTATAGTAGGCACGGCCGAAGTCGTAGTCGATGCCCATCACCTCGCCGGTGCTCTTCATCTCCGGCCCGAGCACGGTGTCCACGCCGGGGAGTTTATTGAACGGGAGGAGCACCTCTTTCACCGCGACGTGCCCGATCTCCCGCTCGGCAACATCCATGTCGGCGATTTTCCTGCCGACCATCACCTTCGCCGCGATCTTCGCGAGCGCGATGCCGGTCGCCTTCGCGACGAACGGCACGGTCCGGCTCGCACGCGGGTTCGCCTCCAGGACGTAGACGACGTCGTTTCGGACGGCATACTGAATGTTGATCAGCCCCACAACTCCGAGGCCGAGAGCGATCTTCTTCGTGTAATCGCGCACCCGCGCGATAACCGAGGGCGAGAGAGACTGCGACGGGATGACGCAGGCCGAGTCGCCGGAGTGGACTCCGGCCCACTCGATATGCTCCATGATCCCGCCGATCAGGACGTCCGTCCCGTCCGAGACCGCGTCGACATCGATCTCGACCGCGCTCTGGAGGAACGAGTCGATCAGCACCGGGTGTTTCCTGCTCACCCGGACGGCCTCTTTGATGTAACTTTCCAGTTCGGTCTCGTCGTGAACGAGTTCCATCGCCCGTCCGCCGAGGACGTAGGACGGTCGGACCAGCACCGGGTAGCCGATCTCCCTGGCTTTCTCCCGCGCCTCTTCCTCCGAATGGGCGGAGGAGTTCGACGGGCTCGGGATGCCGAGCCGGGAAAGAAGCCTGCTGAACCGGTCGCGGTCTTCAGCCACGTCCATGGCGTCGGGAGACGTACCGAGGATCTTCGTCGGCAGGCCGAGACGCTTGATCTCCGCCTCCAGGGGCACGGCCAGGTTCACCGAGTTCTGGCCGCCGAATTGGACCATGACGCCGTAGTAGTCGTCCTTCCTGAGGATGTTCGTGACGTCCTCAAGTTGCATCGGCTCGAAGAAGAGCCGGTCGGAGGTGTCGGCATCGGTCGAGACCGTCTCGGGATTGTTGTTGACGATATGGACCTCGATCCCCTCCTCCTCGCGGAGCGCCATCACCGCATGGACGGTGCAGTAGTCGAACTCGATCCCCTGCCCGATCCGGATCGGCCCGGAACCGAGGATCAGGACTTTCTTGGCGCCGTCCCGGGAGAGCTCGCACCCATCCTCCCAGGTTGAGTAAAAGTAGGGCGTGGTGGCCGGGAACTCTGCGGCGCAGGTATCCACCATCTTGTAGGTCGGCGTCCCGGAGAGGGCCTCGATCTCATCGGCCGATCTTCCCGTCAGCGTCTGCAGTTCCTCGTTCGAGAAGCCGTAGCGCTTTGCGGCCATGACGTCTCCCGGCGCAAAGGCGGTCCCGAGTTTCCGTTCCAGGTCCACGACATCCTTGATCTTCTCAAGGAAGAACGGCGTGATGGCCGTGAGTTCGGCAACCTCCTTGACCGTGAACCCCTCCCGGAAGGCGTCGAAGAGGCACCCGAACCGCTCGTCCGTCGGGGACGTGAGGATCATCCTGATCTCGTTCGGGTTCGTGTGTCGCTGCATATCGTTATCGAGCGACCGGAGCGCTTTCTTGAACGCCTCCTCGACCGTCCGCCCGATTGCCATCACCTCGCCGGTGCTCTTCATCGCCGTGGTGAGCGTCCGGTCTGCGGATTTGAACTTGTCGAAAGGCCACCGCGGCACCTTCACCACCACGTAGTCGATGGCGGGCTCGAACGAGGCCGGAGTGACGCCGGTCACGGTGTTCATGATCTCATCGAGCCGGAGCCCGATTGCAATTTTTGCCGCCACCCGGGCTATCGGGTAGCCGGTCGCCTTGGACGCGAGTGCGGAGGAGCGGGAGACCCGGGGGTTCACCTCGATGACCCGGTAGTCGCCGTCCTTGTAGGCGAACTGGATGTTGCACCCGCCCTGGACGCCGAGCGCACGGATGATCCTTATCGCAGCGCTCCGGAGCGTCTGGAACTCGTCGTCCCGCAGGGTGAGGATGGGCGCAACGACGACGCTCTCGCCGGTGTGGATGCCCATCGGGTCGACGTTCTCCATACCGCAGACGATGATGCAGGTGTCGGACGCGTCCCGCATCACCTCGAACTCGATCTCTTTCCACCCTGCGACGCTCTCCTCGACCAGCACCTGATGAATACGGGAGCGGGCAAGACCGATCTCGATGATCCGCCGCATCTCTTCGGGCGTATGCGCCACGCCGCCACCCGAACCGCCCAGGGTATACGCCGGCCGGATGATCACCGGGAGGCCGACCTCCCGGATCGCCTCGTCGATCTGATTCATGTTCTCGAGGATCATGCTCCGGGGGACGGGCTCGCCGATGGCGTTCATCAGGTCCCGGAACTGCTCCCGGTCTTCTCCCCGGTAGATCGCCTCAAGCGGGGTGCCGAGGATCTCCACGCCCTCCAGCGCACCCATCTCCGCGAGTTCCGCCGTCATATTGAGGCCGGTCTGGCCGCCCATGCCGCTCAGGATACCGTCCGGCTTCTCCTTCCTGATGATCTTTGCAATGATCTCGGCTTTCAGGGGCTCGATGTAGATGATGTCCGCGGTATCGGGGTCGGTCTGGATCGTCGCGGGGTTCGAGTTGACGAGGACGACCTCGACACCCTCTTCCCGGAGGGCACGACAGGCCTGCGATCCTGAAAAGTCGAACTCAGCGGCCTGCCCGATCTGGATGGGCCCGGAACCGATGATGAGGACCTTCTTGATGTAAGATTTCTTCGGCATTATGGGATCTCCTTATAGATACGGTCAAAGAAGTGCATCTCCGTATCCCGGGGGCCGCCGTGCGCCTCCGGGTGGAACTGGACGCAGGTTATGTTGAGGTCTCCGTTGTCGAATCCCTCGACCGTCCCGTCGTTTACGTTCCGGTACGAGACGACGCACCCCTCGGGCAGGGTTTCTTCGTCTACCGCAAAACCGTGGTTCTGTGTCGTGATGTAGATGCTCCCGTCCCGGTAGCGGACCGGCTGGTTCGTTCCCCGGTGGCCGAACTTCATCTTGTAGGTCTCGGCGCCGAGCGCGAGGGCGGCTACCTGAATGCCCATGCAGATGCCGATAACCGGCATCTCGCCGGCGAGGTCCCGGACGCACCGGATGGCATGGGTCGCCCTCCTCGGGTCGCCGGGGCCGTTGGTGACGAAGAGTGCGTCGGGCTCTGCCGCCATCACGTCGTCCGGCGTGGCGGTGTGCGGGAAGACATGGATATCGGCTCCACGGTGGCTGAGGCTTTCGAGAATGTGCCGTTTGACGCCGAGGTCGATGACGGCTATCCTTTTTCCGGGCCCGCTGATCCGGTAGGGCTCAGTGCAGGAGACGTTCCCGATAAGGTCAGTGCCGGTGATCGGGGTGACCGCCCGGGCGCGTCTGACCGCTTCTTCTCCGTCGGTGGTGCCGACGATGAGGGATGCCCGGAGCGTTCCGACCGTCCGGGTTTTTATCGTCAGGCTGCGCGTATCGACGCCCGATATCCCGAAAAGACCGTTTTCTTCAAAAAAGTCTGCAACCGAGGGTTGCGTCGTGGGTGTGCGGGAGACCTCGCGCACGACACAACCTTGCGCGTGCACCTTTGGACTCTCAAAATTTTTCAGGTCTACACCATAGTTTCCGATGAGAGGATACGTGAACATCAAAATCTGCCCGGCATAACTGGGGTCCGTCAATGCCTCCATGTAACCGGTCATCTGCGTGGAAAAGACGAGTTCGCCGGAACAGGTCCCTTCAACGCCAAAACCATCCCCTACAACAAATGTTCCGTCTTCAAGACCCAGAACCGCCTTCATGAATTACCATATCATGTGGATCAGATTCCTTATTAACGGTAATGACGGACCGCGCGTTTGCCTCTGTAACCCTGCCGAAAACTCCGGAAAAGCAGGCTTTGTCAACCCGAAATATTGAAGGCGGCTGAGCGCCAGGTGACGCGCGGGGTGAGGGCGCGGCAGAGATGATCCGATTGATTGAGACGCCTGACGGGACGTTTACCGTCAGGCTCGTTTTCGATGACCTGGGAACCATCTATCCGGGCATGGTCCGGTACAGGGTCGAGGTCCTCCGCGGCACCGAAATGGTCTACACCTACGCCGTCAACTCTTACGAGGTGCCCCCGGGCTCCCTTTTCGACGCCCGGAAGGTGGCGGAGATCGTCTTCTCCCGGCTCGCGCACGACGTGGCGTCCCGGTCCGGGACCTACATCCGCCCCCGCCTCTTTACCCGCCCGCTCCCGGGCGGCGGCCCGGCCGATGTCGTCATCCTCCAGGGGAGCCCGCGGCGGTTCGGGAACTCCGCGAAGATTGCGGCGTGGTGCGACGACGAGGCGGCCCGGACTGGCTTTTCCTCCCGGGTCTTCTTCCTGCAGGAGATGGATATCCGGGCGTGTATCGGCTGCTACGCCTGCTATAACGACGGTTACTGCCCGGTGGACGACGATATGCCCGGGGTCATCCGGGCCCTTGAATCCGCTTCTGTCCTCGTCGTCTGCACCCCGGTCTATACCGGGACCGTTCCGGCAGGCCTGAAAGCGGTGATGGACCGCTGCCAGTGGCTTCACGCCCGGGAGAAGGTGCTGGGAAAGGAAGTGCACGCCCGGGGCCTGCTCGTCGCGGTCGCGGGCCGGTCGGGAGCGGGGCCGTTTGCCTGCGTAACCTGCGTGGTCGAGATGTTCATGGAGAACCTGGGCATCCGCCCTGCCCGGCCGGTGCTGATCGGCGGTCTTGACCGGGCGCGGGATGTCGGGACGATTGAGGGGTGCGAAGACAACGTCCGGGCGGCGGTGCGCACGGTGCTTCTGGAGACGAAGGATAATATATCCCGACTCTCCCATCGATGATGCATGGCAGAAGTGACTGTTGAGATTGTCGGCCTTGAAGAATCGGAATGCGGTCCGTTCCCCTGCGACGAAACGAGGTCATGCGGCCTTGAGACATGCTATCCTTCGAATAGCCTGATGGACGCCATCGGCGCCCTGCGCGACGAGTTGCTCGCCGTATACGGCGATAAGGTCGAGGTGAGGACGACCCTGATCGACGAGGAGGTGCCCGACCATATCAGGAAGATCATCGAGGAGCGTCACCCTCCGATCCCGATCGTCCTCGTCAACGGCAGACTTACATCGATCGGGAGGGTCTCGCTTGACCTGATAAAAGAAGAGATCGATTATGCTCTGGAAGAATCCTAGATTATTTTCTTCAATTCTCCGGTTGCAAGGTCGAAGTACAGGCCATGGAGCCGGACCTGCCCTTCTTTTTCTGCAGCCTTGACCGGCGGGTAGGTGCGGAGGTGCTCAAGCTGCAGGCCGACGTTCTCGATCTCGATGAGCCGCCGCCGTATCTTCTCTTCCTCGGGGGTTTTCGGCACCGGGACCCGGGTATCAATGCGGCGTTTCGCCTCCATTGCGTTGTTGAGCCAGAGCGGGACGTATGCATCCGTGCTCTCGTGATCGAGGCCCTTTATGGCGCCGCAGTCCGAGTGCCCGCAGATGACGATATCCCCGACCTTGAGGTGGTTGAGCGCGTATTCAAGCACGGTCGCGAAGTTCCAGTCGTGAACCGGGACGATGTTGCCGATGTTGCGCTGGACGAAGATCTCCCCGGCCTTTGCACCGGTGATGCGCTCCGGGTCCACACGCGAGTCGGAGCACCCTATCCAGAGAACCACCGGGTGCTGACTTGACGCAAGCGGGCCGTAATGTTCAGGGTCCTTTGCAAAATCTTCCTCCCGGAAGCGTTTGTTCCCCTCAAGAAATTTTTCTATCATCATAAACTCCGTAGGCGATTGCGGGCGACCGTTCGGGACGGGTGCGCCTGAAAGTGGGGTTGCGTTCAGGGGTTTAAAAATATATACAGCTGGATGTTGCGGGATAGCGAATCGGAAAAGAGAAAGGCGTTCCAGCCCGTTATGGTGCCGGATGCGTCGCAGCATCCCTGTACGATAATGCCCTGAGCGGGGGTGCGGGGTATTGGATGCGTCACGTGGCCCGATAAAATCTGGTTAACTTTATCGATCTATTAACGAGATGTCCCCTGGCCGGGACCCCTACCTTCGGTGGGGAGTATGCGCTCCCCCGTGAGAGGGGCAGGTTCCGGCGGTTGGAAAAAAGGGGTCACCTCAGGACGGCGCCGAGGTTTGCCTGCTCGACGGTCTCCGCGTATCGGGCGAGCACGCCCGCCAGGAGGCGCACCGGAGGCTTCCAGCCCCGCCGCCGCTCCTCCAGGGTCGCCGGGTCGACGGCGAGGTCGAGGCGTTTGGCGTAAAGGTCGACCACGATCTCGTCGCCGTCCTCCACGAGGGCGATCGGTCCGCCGACCGCGGCCTCGGGGGCGACATGCCCGATGCACGGCCCCCGGGTGCCGCCCGAGAAACGCCCGTCGGTCACCAGGGCGACCCTGGTGTAGCCGAGGCCCATCAGTGCCGATGTCGGCGAGAGCATCTCGGGCATCCCGGGCCCTCCCCGGGGCCCTTCGTAGCGGATCACGACGACGTCGCCTTCTTCGACCTCGCGGTTGAGGAGCGCTTTCATCGCGTCTGCTTCCCCGTCGAAGACCCGTGCCGGACCCCGGTGCCGCCACATCGCCGCCGGGACCGCGGCGCACTTGACGACGGCGCCGTCGGGGGCGAGGGAGCCGCGCACGATTTTCAGGCCGCCGGCGGGGCTGACCGGGGCGTCGGCCGTCCGGATCACGTCCGGGTCGGCGACCCGTGCGTCTCTCGCGATCTCAAGGATCGAGCGGCCCGATACCGTCGGGGCGTCGTCAAGGTAGCGCTCAAGCATCGCGAGGACCGCGGGGATGCCTCCTGCCCGGTGGAGGGCGAGCATCGAGTGCGGTCCGCCGGGCTGCATATGGCAGATGTGCGGGGTCTCTTCGGCGACGGCGTTGAAGGTCGCAAGGTCGAGGGGGACACCCGCCTCCCGGGCGACGGCCATCAGGTGGAGCACCGTGTTCGTCGACCCTCCGAGCGCCATGTCCACCCTTATCGCGTTTGCGAGGCTTGTCGGGGTGACGATATCCCGCGGGCGGACCCCCTCACGGACGAGACCTACGGCTCGCTCCCCGCTCTCCCGGGCTATACGGAGTTTTGCCGCGTCGACCGCAGGGATGGCGGCGCACCCGGGGAGGGAGAGGCCCAGCGCCTCGGTTACGCACGCCATGGTGTTTGCGGTGTAGAGTCCCTGGCAGCTCCCGCACCCGGGCATCGCGGCGCACTCCAGTTCCCCGAGTTCCGCTTCGCTCATCGTGCCGGCGGCGACGCGGCCCACACCCTCGAAGACGTCGATCAGGGAGAGTTCGCGGCCCGCCGCGTAGCCGGGGAGCATCGGGCCGCCGGTGACGACGATCGTCGGGATGTTGCACCGCACTGCCGCCATGAGCATCCCCGGGACGATCTTGTCGCAGGTGCCGATGCAGACCAGACCGTCGAACCGGTGCGCTTCGACCATCAACTCGATGGAGTCGGCGATGTTCTCCCGGGAGGGGAGGGAGTAGCGCATCCCCTCGTGGCCCATCGCGATCCCGTCGCAGATCCCGATGGTCCCGAACTCGAACGCCACGCCGCCTGCGGCCGCGACGCCTTCCTGCACCTTCTGCGAGAGGGACCGGAGGTGGATGTGCCCGGGGACGATGGTGTTGTACGCGTTCGCTATACCGATGAAGGGCTGGTCCATCTCCCGGTCGGTCACGCCGAGCGACCTGAGCAGCGCCCGGTTCGGGGCACGCTGGTAGCCTTTCTTAACCGTCTCACTCCGCATTTGCTATCATTCCGTTGAGAGTTACGTGAGACGTGCGCCCGTATAAGATCTCTCTGCACTAGATCGGTGCGGGCGTCGTCGGCAGGGCACGGGGGGTGAACTGACCGGCGCCTGCCGGTTGTTCGCCCGTTCTCCGGGAGCGCTGCGAATCGGGGAACGCGAATATATGCTAAATCGCAGTTTTACAGCCTCCGGTCGAATACCAGGTTTGACAGTGTCGATGCTCCCTCGGTAAAAAAGACATACACCATAACGCGGGTCGTTCCGTGAAACGAACCGTTGATGACGAGACTGGAATTGAGAGGGATCGGATGGGTGTTAAACTGCGACGCCACCAGCCAGTAATCCTTCGTAGTGCCGGAATCGTCGGTGACAACGACGTGCAGGTTCGTACAGTACTCCGCATCCGATCCGCCTGAAAATACCACATCGATCCGATCGTCGCTGATCTTATTCACCGATACATCGGCATCCCCCTGTATGGTGGTCTTTCCGAAGTCGGGATCGGTTATTTTTACCACTGCCGGCAATACGCCCATAAATATGACCGGAAAACATGCTATGAATATACAGGTAAAGACCACCACAGCGACTGCAATTGTTCTGGCATTCGGACGAGCTTCTTTTTCCGGAATATGGGTCACGTACGTTCCCGCAAGAATATCATGCAGTCCCTGCTTGTTCTTCGTAAACAGAATGACGAAGCAGCCGATGCCGAGCGCTAAAAATGAAGGGATCTTTGCCAGTCCCCTGATGCAGGCCCTGGCGCGTGATATCCGGTTGCCTGAACTATCGGTGACCGACAGACCGAAGAACATTTTCCCGGACGTTCCCCGAAAGGAAGAACCCTCCAGAATTGCACTATAGCAGCAGAGGATGACAAGGAGGATTTCAATCCACTGAAACAGGACATTCAAAAGCATCGATGGAAACGGAGTTATCAATATGGCGAAGAGACCGGGGAAGAGAGGATATACGATCGGCACCAGAATTGTGATCACGGGGAGACTGATCCCGTAAACGATAATCATATCGAGAATAAACGCTAGGAGCCGATCGATAAACCCTGCGCGGCTCCCTTCACCGTTTCCATCCGATCCCATTTCAACTCTCACCTTTTTTCTGAAAATTCTGTGCGGTTCCATCTCCTTGCCACATGTCGTGAAAAATCATTATTGGATTGTGTTCACAGCTCCTGAAAAAATGTCGTAACCCGCACCAGGGAGACCATTGGTATAGCGGAATTCGTAATGACCAGGAATTAATTCGATCCCCTGAGTAAATGCTCTCCAGCCATCGGCATAGTAATGGGTGCAATTTCCGGATAACGAGACGACCTGCCCTGTCTGAAATGTAATAGAAGGATTAACGGAGACATCCTGGCTTTTGGATGTCGATCCTCCTGCATACGTCATACTCAATGTGAACTGGCCTGGCAACAACTCCTTCGCAACAGTCCCATTCGATGTCACGCCGAATGATTTCCAGCCATTTGCATAATATTTGACCAAACCGGGATCGAGCGCCTCTCCGTTGCTATCTACAAGGTAAACAGATACATTCCTGGTCTGGAACGTCACTGTAGGGTTGACGTTGAGGTCCTGCTGCAGGTTTTCCGATGCCCCTGCATAGTTCATCCGGAACGTATAGGTGCCAGGGAGGAGGTCCATGGCTGCAGTCCCGTTGGAGTCCGTCGTGCCGAAGGCTTTCCAGCCGTTTGCATAGTAGGATACGTCTCCGCCCACCAAACCGTTTCCTTCGCTGTCTTTCAAAATAACAACGATGTCGTGATTCTGCACCGGCCGCATCGCGGTAATATAATCTGAATAACTTCTGACATCACTACCATTGGCATTACTGACGTTCAGGCTAACTGTATAGTTGCCAGCTGCTGTGTAAACATGAGTTGGATTCTGTATTGTCGAGTTGGTGCCATCTCCGAAGTCCCAATACCACCTGTCAGGCAGGTTTGACGAACTATCCGTGAAAGAAACCGCAAGAGGTATCTGACCGCTCGTTACATTCGCAGTAAAGTTTGCAACGGGGACAGGAACACTAGTGGACTATTTCATCTTAATTTGCGGGTATAGTCTCTTGAGTTTCACCCTTGCCTCCGCCGTCGTAAACTGCCAATCTACCTCTTTTTGCCGGGTGTTCCTGTCTGTTTCCCAGTGTTTTGTCTCGACCCGGAGGGTTTCGAGGTCCCCGATTCTGCGATTCAGGCATTGTCGCGTGAGTGC
>NZ_DANC01000053.1:0-32399 GCF_002499755.1 Methanoculleus sp. UBA291
CAAGCTCCGGACCTATCGGTCCGTCGCACCCTGCAGGGAAGGAATAGTATTTGTACCTCCCTCCCCAATAGGAGAGTATGCTGGAAGGAAACGAATATGCCCGTGCCATGCAGAAATTGTACGGCAAATCGCTGATCCTGGAGAGCACCGCCGAGTTTCACCCGGTTCTGTACTTCTACTTCATTGATGCTCTCGCCCACATCGATTTCACCCTCAGTATCCTCGCCTACAACTACATGTCGCCCCGGAACGTCATGAGCATGGAGTACCTGCGGTGGCGGGTGGATGAGGAGAAGGTCGGCGAGCGGGCATACTTCCCCGATTTCGTCAACTGGCTGAAAGCCGAGCACCACGAGAAGTTCGAGGAACTCCCGATGCTCTGGTCCGGCATCTATGACCGCGACGACCCCGCCCAGTACCGGAGTTTCCGCATCGTGCTCAACCCCGACGACAAAAAGGCGATCCCGGTCGAGTACCTCGAGACGTTCATCGACGAGTTCTTCGACCCGAAATTCATCAAACAACTCTATAAGACCTCGTCGCTCGCCCGCCTCTTCGATGAGTTTGCCCAGAGTCACTCCGCCTGAAGGAGACCGGTAATGGATGTCGCCCGCCTTGCCTCGGCGCTTGTCAGGATCAGGAGCGAGAACCCGCCGGGAAACACGGCAGACCTCGCTATGTTCATAGCGGAGTTCCTCGACGCGCTCGGGGTGAAGACCCGCATCGTCCCGCATCCGGGCGGGCGGGACAACCTCATCACGACCGAACCCGACCCCCGGCTCCTCCTCTGCGGTCACATCGACGTGGTCCCCGCCATCCCCGACGGCTGGACGCATGACCCCTACAGCGGCGAGGTTGCCGACGGCTACGTCTGGGGGCGGGGCGCCACCGACATGAAAGGGGGGTGCGCCGCTCTCCTCATCGCCTACCGGGACCTGATCGAAAGCGGTGCGGAGCCGAAGGCCCAGTTTGCATTCGTCTGCGACGAGGAGACCGGCGGGGAGTACGGCATCCGGTCGCTGCTCGCAGAGAACCTGCTTCTGCCCCGGGACTGCCTGATTGCGGAACCGACACCGGAGATGGGTCTGGCGGTCGGCCAGAAGGGTCTCTACCGGATCGCCCTCACCTTCCGCGGCAAGCCGGGCCACAGTTCGCTCTACCCCCTGGTCGGCAAGAGCGCCGTCATGGCGGCGTTCGATCTCGTAGAGTACCTGCGGAAGGTCCACGCGCGCCCGTTCCCGGTCGGCGAAGACCTCCGGCCGCTCATCGCGCAGTCGGCCAGGGTCTTCCGCGATGCCTTCGGCATCGCGGGAGGGGACGCCATCCTGACGAGGGTGATGTTCAATCCGGGACGCATCGAAGGGGGGGAGAAGGCGAACATTGTGGCGGAGAAGTGCCGGATGGAACTTGACGTCCGGGTGCCGTGGGGGTGCTCCCTCGACGATCTCCGGCGGGGCATCGCCGAGCACGCCCCGGACGCCGCGATACGCGAGATGGATGCCGCCGAACCGACCCTGACGCCCACGGACGCCCGGATCGTCCGGACGGTCTGCCGTGAGATGGAGCGGGTCTACGGTACGCCGGCAGTCCCGTTCCTCCAATGGGCCGCAAGCGACGCGAGGTACCTCCGCGACAGAGGGTTTACCGTCGTGGAGTACGGGCCGGGAGAGGTCCCGACGCTGCACGCGGTGGACGAGCGTGTCCGCGTAGGGCAGCTTGAGAAGGCAGTGGACGTTTACCGGGGGGTTATCCGTGCGTACTCGGGGTAAAGAGGAAATTTCGCGACTGAAATTTAGGTCGAGCCGCGGTGCGGCCTGACCGGCTTGAAACACTACAGGAGCACGAGACATTCAAAGCATATCAACTTTTTTCGAATACCGTGCACCGAGCAAAAACCGAAATCCTTATCAGGCAAGGCAGAAACCACACCTTCTGTGTGACAATGGAAGGACCGAACGTAGGGATATACCTTGATTTTGCAAATCTATCGATTTCAGCTTCAAATACATGTCCGCATCTGGAAAGGCCCTTTGACGTTGAGCCTCTGATGGATTATGCGGCAAGCAAAGGAATTATTACCGTTAAAAGAGCATATGCCGACTGGACTCAGCCCTATGCAACAAATTATGTCAGAATGCTTGTAGACCACGGCTTTGAGATGAGGCACGTTCCGGTCATGAATTCACAGGGGAAAAATGCCGCGGACCTTCAAATGACCATCGAAATCTTGAACGATATCCAGTATCTACCGCTGGACATTTTTATACTTGGATCAGGGGATACCGATTTCGTTCCTCTGACCCGGAACGTGATGGCAAAGGGCAAGCAGGTACATGTGGTCGGATTTGAGGTGTCGGTCGGATCGATTCTAAAAAAGAATTGTACGATCTTCAAATCGATGGACGATTTATTAGGTCTCGCCGAAGACAAAGATATCGGAAGTGACGCTTCAAAGATGGGAGTTAATGCAGGCCCGTCGCTTTCGACTGCCAGAAGTTTGCTAATCCGTTTCAACAGAACATGGACTCCGGGTGAACGGATTCACCTCTCTGAGTTGAAAAACCAGTTGCTGCGGATGGAGCCGTCTTTCTCTGAAAAAAACCTGGGTTATCCATCGTTTAAGCCGTTCATGGAATCGTTTGTGGGGGATGTCGTTGAAAGAATTGAGACGGACCCGCGGACAGGCCATCCGTTCATCATCTTCAAAGACAACTCCCTGATCAGCAGCGAAACGGCCGCTACCGAAGAGGGAGCATTAATGGGAGACGTATCGCAGTTTCTCGAACATTCCGTGAGTTATCCCCAAGACCGCAATACTCGCCTGGCTTTCGCTCAACAGTTCATCAAATGCTTTAAGGACCTGAGTAACCCCTCAATCCTGGAAATTACGGAGTATATCTGTCAGCATGCAGGGTTCGACTATTCAAAAGGGGCCGTAAAAAGATTCGTTCTTGCTCTCGGAGAAGGGCGAGCGATGCATTTTGCCAGGGTGACCACAGAGCACCCCCTTTTCACGTTCCCCCAGGAGATTAACGAGGGACTGGATAGCCCTGCTGAAGTCGAGTTCATTTATCGCTCAAGGGTCATCGAACTGGTCCGGAATAAGTTCCCGAAGATAGAAAATGAACAATTGTTACGTCTGATGAATCTCGTGCCGCATTATGACTGATATCTCTATGGAGTCGCGCGGGTTACGATCCGGAGATCTCCGAAAAAACGAAAAGGGATTGCATCCGGGCCGATCTTAACCGACAGGGATGGATATTTCCTGGCAGGAATCGTGCTCTGGTAACTTGACGCGATTGGTTCATCGTCATTCAAAGCGTTGCAGAGTGACAACGAGAGGAAGCAGCGATGTCGGGACTTTCATTACGCTACCGATAGAGAGAACGCCCACAAGTATATTCCGATGTGAATCTCAATCAATCTGATTGAATCGTCACTACCACATCGTCTCCCCGAGTAATAGTCCTCCCTTTGTCAGGCCAGGCTAATTGGTCCTCACGACCCGTGAGGTGATCCCGACGACCGCGGCCGAGGTGACGAAGATCTCCGAGAACGCCTTCCGTGACCTCCAGATACCAGCTCGCCCTCTCCTTTGAGGCGACGGGAATTGACGTCGTAGACGTCCGGGCCGGGGTGCCTATTTACTCTTTTTTTTCTTCATTCAGAGCGACGATCAGCTGCAATATCCCTTCACGCAGGGATACGGATGCGTTTTCCATCCGCGCGTCGGGCGAAGCGTCCCTCAGGCCATACCTATTCCATTGCAACCCTCCACCCTGTGCCCATTCCTTCTCCCACCATGACCAGGTTCCGTTTTGTGCGGCCGGCGGTAAGACGGCAACAGTATTTTCGAGGACCTGCTCCTCTTCTCCGGTGGTTTCTGTCGGCATTATTTTGGTAAGCAGCGGACCGATATGGAAGGACGCCTCCACCTTTTTCAGTGCCGGTTCAAAAAACCGTGCCGGAATTTTGAAGTCCTTGACCGGGAGCAGCCCGGTAAAAGCATGAATCGGTGAGCGTGGGTCCGCCAGCAGCGTGACATACGCCGGAGCCGACGCACCTACCGCCAGCTCGAGATAATTTCCCTGCGGCTTGCCCGGAGGCCCGATCCGGCAGACGTAACCGGTATGGAACGGCGGGGCCGCCACACTGTGGAAGCATGTATAGTCGTTTCCGGCAAAATAACCGATAGTTCCGTCATTTCGGGCAATTTGATCCCCTAAACGCAGGGAAAAACCGTATTTTAAGAACGGCGGCTCGATGGGCGCAAAAGTCGCCTGCCATCCTGCGTCGGTGAGGGGCGGCCCCTCCAGTTGAAAGCGGAATCCAGCGCGAACCAACGCAAGCGGCCTGCCGATGAGGAGGGAGAGATGCAGGTCGCTTCGCTCCCCAAGGGGCTCTAACGTCCACATTGCCCCGTCTACCGTCTCTAAAAACGCGGAAAAGTCCGCTTCCCCCCGTCCGGCCAGCCCGGCAATAAAGGCGCCGAGGTGGGGAAAAACCTGGTGAATCTGCAGCAGCGTCCGTATTTCACCGTGTACCGGAGGCGACCATACCACGCGCTTATCTCCCCGGGCCGGCTTTTGCAGACGCAACTCTCCCATCGCGGAACCGTCCGGCGCATACAGGAGCAGTCCATGGTCCAGATGATTCACCAGTATCCATCCGCAGATGGGGTTGACCCGGGGGCTCTCTCCTAACATCATGCTGTCGTCTTGCTGGTCGCTCAAAAGGACCTCGAGGCGCATATGCTGAAGAAGCAGGCGCGGCGGCAGCTGTGCGGGTGCCGTAACCGCCGGCTGAAGGCTGCGCGGCGGCAGCATGGCCGCGTCGCGCAGGAGCGGAAAATTTTCGTGTTTATACAGTCCCGATCCGGTTTCAGAGCGCGCCAGCTCCAGCACCCGTCCGAATTTATCATACAAGATTAAATCGGTAAAAAATATCTGGCCCTGGCAGATCCCGTAAAAATCGGAGAGCACGTCGTTCAATAAAAAAGGAACCGTGTCCGCCGCCGCTTCCGTCATGCCGGTGCCGGGCGTACGAAAGGTGCGGGCGTCCCGCTGGGCAAGCATCGCACGAAAGCCCGTCAGCTCCTGTGATACAAAACACCAGCCGTCCACTCTACGCATCCAGTCGTCGAGCTGCGCATACCCTTTGCTATCCCCGCCGCTGCTTACGAATTCCCGCAGCCGCTCTTTGAAGGTCTGTCTGATGTGCGTGCTCAGCGGGGAAACTCCCCCGATCTGAACGATCTTGCCGTCGCCGGCGGCATTGTCGTCCAGTATATAATCGATCCCGTCGAAAAGCCAGTTTTTCTTCCCATTCGCCTCATGCGGCACATGGATGTACCGGACTTTCCATTCCATAAAGATGGGGCTCCAGGGCTGGGACCACTGCTCCAGCCCCTTTTGCGGCAAAATACCCGGGTAATCCCCGTCATTACGCCGGGCAATCCTTTCTTTCAGCACCTCCACAGGCAGCCCCAACAACGGTGCCGCGAGTTGCGCGCTTTCCGGGTCTAAGAGCAGAAACTCCGCGAAAAGATCTGCTGCCGCCCCGGGCAGGGCCTCCCGGTTGGGTAACGGCGGCATCGTTTCAACGAGCCGGGCGGCCTCGACGTTCATCCCTTCTATACAAAATCCTTTGATCAATTGGCTGCCCAGGCGCACGCGCAACCTCACATCGGGGTCCGCTTCTTTCGCGGGCTGTACTCCGGCGATGGCCACGACCGGGTCTGTTCCCTGCCAGTACCGCGCTTTGGCCACCGCTTTCAACTGCTTATCCGGGTCGATACTGCTTTTTTGCGCGAACGCTTCAATGCCCCGTAAAAAAGCCGCCTGTCCCCCTTCTTCCCCGTTTCCATCGGGGAGCGGCCGGGGGCAATTTCTGCGCAAGCGCATCCACCTTCTCCAGCTGCCGGCGCACCCGGGACAGCAGGGAGGCGGGATCGGCCCCATCCAGCAGTCCGTCGAAATCTTCGCTGCGATAGCCCGTCTGGTTCGGGAAAATATGCCGGATGTGCCCTTTCTTCCACCAGGCTGCGTGCAGGTCCCACTGCAGCTGAAGAAGCTCTGCCGCTTCCCGCTCGTAGGCGTTTTGATCCGTATTGAGCCGGAACAGGAAATCTTCCTCCGGTCCGGTAAGTTCAAGTTCTTTTCCGTCCGCACTGCCGCCTTCGGCACGGCGTGCGGCGAGCTCCCAGCGATACCCGCCGGGCCTGGAGGAGAACCACGCGTCCCGCACCTTTTTGTCCAGCATCGCTTCGCCGCCCGGCTCATCGAGGACGTGCAGCAGGTTGTACTGGAGTGCGTGCAGCAGTGCGGCGGTGCGGCCGGCATCCTGATACCCGGAGAGCTGGCTGGCCAGAAGGGTGCTGAAGGCGTCGACGGTATTGTTCCCGACGGCCACATTCAGTCTCTTGTTCTGCCTGATCTCCTCCAGGGGGTCTTCGTGCGGCGCCGCGCCCGTTCGCTCCCAGGCAAGCGAAAACACCGAGCCGGAGTAGATGCTTCTTTCAATCTGTTGGGGCACCGCACCCTCCGTCAACGACCAACCGAGCATCTTCAGCACTTCCGCCTGCGTAGTTTTGCCGGTAAAACTCCGGGGACCGGTGCGAACGACATCGTTGCCGGGATCGGAGTACCATCCCGCCACAAAATACCTGATTGTGTCGTTGTCGATCCCCGCCAGGTCGTCGTAAAAGGAGAATATATTGCGGTTATGCGCCACATAGATGCTGAATTCGGCGTTTGAAGGCGCCAGGGCGGTTAAAAACATCGCCTCAGGCGCCTGTTCGCGCCAGTTCTCCAGCGGGAAAGGAATACCCAGATTGACGGTAATGGGCTCGCGGGGGTCGGTCGAGGAGAGGTTGGCGTTTTTCCGCCGGGGATCGGCGCAATCCTTCCACATGGCCAGGATGCCGGGATCGATCAGATAAGCGCTTGTCCCGGCTGCCGTTTCCGGCGGTGTTTCCGGGCATGTGGGGCAGTCGCTCTCCAGCACCCATCCTTTTGTGGTGTTGCTGCCGCAGCGGATGATCAGCCACCGGTTGGGTACCAGCGGATAGCGGACAGCGTTCTCTTCCTCAAAGCCGGTGCGCAGGGCGCGCGGAAGCACCCAGTGGAGATATACGCCGGGCTTCTGCTCCCCGACATACTGGTTAAAGGCCAGCGGCTCCGCTGATTTATACTGGGAAAGCGCATTGTAGTTAAACGTCCACCAGCGGAAACTGTCCCGCCTGATCACCGCTTCGTTAGCCACGAGCGCGTCAAGGTCAACGGGAACAATAAGGGTCTCTTGCATGCAATCCCTCCTTTGTGAAGGCAAATTTGTTCTTCATTGCTGCGGGCAGTGAAAGATCATCGTCTCGGGCGGTTTGCCGAGCTGCATCGATAGTGCGCCGGGGGTCAGCACGTCCCCGGGGAGCGTATCGTTACCCATGGCCGCCGCCATCCTGCCCAGCAGTCCGTCGGGTGAGCCGGGCGACAGGTTCAGCACCCGTCCGTCCCGCATGCAGCCGGGCCCGGATAACAGCGGGAAACCTCCTATCCGGGCGCCGATGCTCCTGTCGCCTTCGCGATGCCCGGGGACGGCCTGACGAAGGGTTACCGTGCCGTCCTCCCGCACGCCGAAACCAAACCCATCCTGCGGTTCGCCGAACTCAATGCGGTCCGGAATGGTCTCAAAGACGCAAAAAAGCACGTTCGGGGATAAATGGTCGAGGCGCAGAATGCGCAGAGCATTCCCCGCCCCGTCGTACGGGCGCACGACCATATTGGGCCACCCCGCCGCCACTGCAGAGCGGAGCAGAAATCCGCACATAGGTCCGGGAAGAGCGGCGCCGGATGAGGCGGTACTATAAGCCCCTCCCCGCAGCGCACAGAGGGAGCGCAACGCTGCGTCCTGCGCCACCTTTTTGATCATGCCGGAAAATGCGGTCTGGCGGCTGGACTCAAGCCCGATGCTCATCGCCCCGTCCGTCAGAGCGTCCAGCCAATTCATGTCCAGATAAAAGAAGCGCAGCGACTCCACCGGCAACAGTCTCTCATCCGCCACCAGATAGTCGAAGGGAACCGGATAGAATAGAAGCAGTTTCCCCAGCCATCGGGCCACCGGCTCCAGTTCCCTCTGCACCGCCGCGTACATCTTCTCCTGCACTTCCGGATCGTCCATGCATCCTTTCACCTCCTGCACCGGGTCCGTCACGCAGACAGCCCTCTGCAGCGCCGTTCCGGCCCGGCCCGGCACCGGCGGCTTGCCGATCTCCTCAAAGAGCCGTCCGTCCAGCAGGGCGCCGAATTGCACGCTCATCGTATTTTCTTCGTGGAAATCCCCAACCTTTCTTTCGCTGAAATATGAACTGCGCAAACGGTTCTGAAGCGTATCCACGAACCGCTGGCCCGCCGCGCGCAATACCAGCAGGTGCCGGCCGAAGTCCGGATCGGACAGAGCCGCGGTACGCCCGGCTTCCCACGCTGCCGCGAGCGAGAGGTCGAATACCCCGTTCGTTTGATCGTAAATCATGGCGGCGTCGGCCGTGAAGAACGGTGCTGCTTTCAGCAGGGACTTTGGTTTACACGGCGCCAGCGGGCCGCGATACCAGGCAAAACTCTCCTCCCCGGTTCGTGCATGATAGCACAACGGCACGTAACCGGCCTGCAGTCTCCGGTTCACATCCGCGGCTGCCTCGTTGCCGTCCTCCTCAACCTTCAGTTCAGGAAGGTGCAGGCTGAAATTTTCCGGCTTTGCTTTCCCATGCTCGTACGCGGCCGCAGCAACGTTAAGCATGAGGGATTTGAAATCGCCCGGCACGTCGGGAGTAGTGTAAAAATACCAGCCGGCCAGCGAAAGGAGCGTCACATCCTGAAAAGACCCCATATCCGCTTCGCCGGAGAGATAAGGCTCCATCCCTTCCAACGAAACAAGATGGACGACGTACTTGACGGATTTTTCTTTATCCTGCTCCGGCGGCGCCGGAAAACGTCCGGCGAGCAAAACCGCCGTCAGACCGTCGTGAGGAAGATCCATGGAGGGTTTGTCTTCCACCGCCGATTGCCGGCAGTGGGCTAAAAATCTCAGTTCATCAAGGCGCGGCGCAATGTTACAGAACAATTCCGCCGGTATCCTGATGTACGTGCAGGGGTCGTCGAGGCTGCTCTCCGGGGATACCTCCAGCCGGGGGACAAGGGTCGTTGGCCCGGCATGCATGAACTCTCTCACCGTGGAGGCGATCGCTCTGGTTGCGTCCTGTCCGCCGTCATCCCCTTTCAGTTCCGAGTCTGCAAAGACCATCAGGGCCAGCCACGGGATGCGCGCATCGCTGCGGCCTGATAGCGGCCGCGCCCAGGGCAGCGTGGGGTCTTTCAGCACGATATGGGGCAACGTGCCGGACCATGCCCCCACGCTTCCCGGCGGCGGATACCGGCCGGCAATCAGGTCCGGTTCCAGCCCGAACTGCGGCGCACTCACGACAAACTCCTGACAGGCCCCGATCGGCTCCCCGGCCAGCAAAGCGCCGCCCTCAACCAGCTCCTGTGTCAGACGAATCTCCCATTTCCCCCCTTTCAGGCAGGGGGTGCAACTGTCGTAGATGCACAGCTCGTCCGCCCAGGTTGTCTCTGCCGAATTTATCTTCATGACTCCTCCCCGGCAACTGTCAGCGGCGCATCGCAGAACAGCGTCTCCGCCTGCATGGCCATCTCCGTCATAGCATCGTTGCGCCCGCGATAAACGCCGCCGCACGCAAGTGCCTCGTAGATCCGGACGCGCTTCTGCCCGGCCGCCGCAATCCCGAGAATCTCTCCCACCGACCGGTCGTTGTACACCCCGGCAAAATCGTCGGACGGCGCCGCGTCCTCCTGCAGCGGCATCTGCGCTGGACCTTCGGGCGGATCGATGTATTCCTCCATGAGCACCCGGCCCGGCACCGGGCCGAGTGCATCACTCAATTCGGGTGCGGGCGCGGAGACGGTCAACCCGCAGAGCCGGTCGGGCAGCAACTCCGCCCCGGGCGTCGTCGGATTCTGGACGAATCTGCCGTCCCTTGTCAACGGGACGCCCCATAACGCCTGGGGAAGGGCCTCGGTATGGGGGCTTGCCGACCAGCGCCCCACCTCCGCTCCCGTCAGGGGGATGTCCTGATGGAGGATCTCCAGACGGTAGACGGAGACGATTCCCTGCTTGTTCATCGGCCGTATGTTGATGCCGCCGTTCTCATCCGTAAAATCGTGCTGCGCGGCGTCCCCGAACTGCACATGGCTCGCGGGAATGGCGCTCAGGGTATAGAACGTGAATTTCCCGCCGCGCACCACCCATATGTTCTCTTGATCACCCCGGTCGAGCACGTTGCAGAGACCTGCACCGGCCGCTATGGTACAGATACTTTCCTGCGGCAGCAGGGCTCTAAAGTCCTGCCACGCCAGAGGTTCGTAATTTTTGTCCAGGGCGCCGTCCGACCCGAAGTGAACGGTAAAGCTGATAAACGACAGATGCACCCTGACCCTGCCGCCGAGAGGGGGACCCCATAAGGTCAGTGCGGCTCCCAGTGAAAGCGTGATCGTCTTATGGCAAAATAACAGTGCAAGCCGGCAGCAGACGCCAATCTCCACGCCGATCTCCGCCAGGAACGAGAACGGGCTCCAGGCCACCAGCAGGTTTGCGTGCGCGGTAAACCAGGCGCGCAGGTTTCCTCTGGCAAAAAGCACCTCCAGGCTGCCGCCGGCCATGCCGCAAGACGGGGTAAGGGCAAAATACGCTTCGCCTTTGATCGTCACGTCCTTGCTTACCGGCCAGTTGAAACCGACTGCGGGTACGGACGGATAAAAGTCGGGTACACGGAACGCAGGATGATACCCGCCGATGGTCAGCACGAACTGCCCGGCATGGGGATTATCGCCGAACCACAGGCAAAATGCGACCCCTCCCGTCAGGCGGCAGTCCTTTGTTAAAAGATACGAATCTGGGGTAAGTTCGGAGCGGATCGAGAGAGTTCCTTCCCGGGGACGCAGTACGGCGGCTATTTTAAGTTCCGCATACACGTAACTCTGCTCGTCGCTTGCCTGCTGCGGCAGGCGCATCCATGCCAGGCCCAGCAAAGAAAAACGCAGGTCGTCCCCGAATTCGGCAATAGCCAGCAGGTTGCCGTAAATCAATTCAAACGATGAAAAGCGCATGCCTGCGGCCAGCCAGTAGCTGCCCGGCCTGGGAGCGATCCATTGCTTCGTCGTGCCGGATGGGGAGGCCGCTCTTCCTTCCAGCACCTGTAAAACGGCAAGCGCGTCCTCTTTGCGGCTTCCGGCGCGGGCAGCGCCCCTATCAAGCAGGGGGAAATCCGGCAGTTCTTCGAGGGACGGCACCGCAAGCGCCCGGTTGAAGCCGAAGCCGCCCATCAACCCTTCGATCCTGAAGGCCGGCAAACCTCCCAGGGCGCCTTCCAGCCGGGCGAAGACGAAAAAGGCCGGCAGACCGTCACCGATCTGCGCGTAGGAAGCGATTCCCGTCATCGTCCACTTTTCCGCCTGGATCGTCACCATGCCGTCATACTGGAAGGTGACGCCGGCGGCGGGCCGAACCTTCACGATGGCGCCGGAGATGCGTAGCGGCGGCTGGTCATAAGCGATTCCAAGCCCCCGCAGATCGAAGATCGGAGTCGAACCGGAGAGGGATGCGCCGACCGTCAGGCCGTCCAGGGAGAACGTAACTGGGCCGAGGAGGAGCGATGCATCCAGGAGAAACAGCAGGTTGTCATCTTCCAGCGTGATCCCGACACGCCGGAACTGCAGAAAACCGAACTGCTTCTGCACGTCTATCCATTTGATCTTCTCTTCCTGCGACGGCGCCGGAGAGGCCTTTTTGCCGGCTTCTTTGCCGACTTCCTCTTCCGCTGCTCCTGCGGCAAGCAGCAATGGCAGCGGCGTGCCTCCCACCATCACATCCCCGGAGAGGTACACTCCTTCGCTGAGGCCGTCCGCCGCCAGAGGGCGGAGCGCGGCGGGCAGGCGGGCGTTGATCTGCTCCGCCTCTTTCCCGGTGAAAGCAGCGGAGGCATAGCCCACCTGCAGACGGTCCACTCCCAGCGAGAGCCCGGGCGGGAGCTGCCCGCCAAGCAGCGGCAGGTTGGAGAGGCCGATCTCCATGTCCAGGCAGAGCGCAAGCGTAAATTTCTTTTCCCCGGTTGTTCTGTAGAATACGAATTTCGCCTCTTCCAGCCCCAGCTCCAGGCTCTCGGGAACGGCCCGGGCGGCGCGGGCCGAAATGCCGGCGATAAGCTCCCGGAATTTGCATTTTTCCTTTTTCGTCTGTTGATAGGAGGCGATGATCATCTCGGTATCGGCGGTTTCATAAAACGCCATGTCAAAAACGTGTCCCGCAAGTACGACCTCGCCGGAAAAAGCATTGGAGTAGCCGCTAGATCGGTGCTCTAACGCGATCGCCGCCGTTATCTCCACTTCCCGATCATCCACCTCGATGCTGCCGCCGCACCGGAGATCGAAATCTCCCGGACCGGTCCGGCATTCCATGGAAAAAGACGTCAACCGCAGGGAACGCACCGCGGCGGGAACCTCCCGCACGCCGAATGCCTCTTCCAGCAGCCGGGTCACGTCCTCCATCTTGAGCGTACTGTCGTGATCGAGACCGCCGCTGAAGCACCATCCTGCATCGGGGGAGCGGTATTCGGCCGAGAGGCTCACACGGGTATCGCCCAGAGAGATGTGGCCCTGTATGCTGCCGGAGAGTTCGTCACGGTAGCGCAGTAAAAGCGCCAGGCTATCCAGGGAAACGGGGCCGACCCTCCACACCCCCGTCAGCCCCAGATGCAGCCCGTAACGGCCTTCGCGCAGGGCCGCATAAAAATCCGCGGATACGACAGCAAGTTCGCCGGGAAGAGCACCGGTTCCGGGAAGGAGGGATTGCAGAAAGTCGGATGCCTTCAGCGGCTCTTTATTGCGCATCCCCCCTCGCACGACGGATTCGGGCAGGCTCAGCGTCACCCCCAGTTCGAGGGCGCCGATCGTGATCCTGCTGTCCAGCAAAAGCCCGGTAAAGGTAAATTCTCCGGCGTTCACCCGGACCCGAACCGCGCTGACGGCCGCGTCGAACGCATCCGACGGCAGTTTCAGCCGCCCGAACGCATTCTTTATCTCTCCGTCCTTGATGTTGCATGCCGCAGCGAGCCACGCCGTTATATCGGCCAGGCCGGGAAACGCTTCGGCCGGAGGGACCGGGACCAACCATACCGTCCATTCTTCGGTGAAACTGACGCCGACGCCCGCCATCAACTCCGTCGAGCTGATCTTCAGGCGGCCGACGAGAGTGATGCAAAAGCCGAAGACGTCCGCATCGACCCGGATCTCCAGCCCCTGGAAACAGAGCAGCCCCGGGATCAACTCCAGAGCGGCGCTGCTGGAGAGAACGAACTCCTCGCAATAGGTGGTCTCCGTATTCGGGTAAAACGTAATGGCGAAGCGGTCTTTGCATACGTTCACCGCGTCGTTCATAAAATTCAGTTTTTCCGGCAGGGCAAAGGGAAGCTCGCCGCAGATCTGCATGAGCTGCAGGGCTGACAGGGGGGCATCCTGATCAAGCGTAAGCCGCCACGCGCCCGCCTCTCCGTCCACGCGCCGGAGTTGAACCCCTAACCTGAGCCCGCCCGAAAACGAAGCCGTTCCTTTTGCGCTCCATGAAACATCTGTTTTCTGTGCCCCGTTCTCCAGCCTGACGGATACCTCCCCAAGGGCAACGGAGGCGCCGTCGAGGCCCTGGATGGGCCATACATCTTCACTGCCGCCGCGGATCTCCAGCACGGCGCCGGAGCATGCCAGGCCGTCCTTCTGCAGAACAAGGGTGAGTTTCCTGCCGGGCACGGTGCCGACCGCTTCTCGCAGATCCTCCGGCAGATGTTCATCATCCGCCGTCAGGACGATAGGAGGGGGCAGGGAGCTTAAGTACGCGCTCAGTTGTTCAAGATCCGTCATCTGCACCAGCATCCCGGTTCAGGATCGTCCGACGAGGGTTTGGTGTTGCGGACTAAGCCAAAATCTAAATCGCCCAACCCCCAGACAAGGGGTTCTTTTTTGTCTAGAAGTTTGAAGGAGATCTCCTTCTGTCTTTCTTCCGCGGTTTTTCTCGCTTCAGTTTCGGGAGAGCCAAATTTGTAAAACGCAACGTAGCCGCAGTGGTTGGTTTTCAATTGGTTGTCACATACAAGAAACAGTTTTTTTGCATGGTCCAAACCCGGGTATAGCCCCGCACCTGCCGCAATCACCACATGAATGTCGGGCGGATCAGGACAGCAGCACTTCATTACTTCACCCATGAAATCCAGACAAATGTCTACCCCAAACCGGATGCTGGTGTTTTGGAAGGATATGTCAAAAATGGGAGAAAGCCTGGGATTCATATCGAGAGTAAAGTCGCTGTGAAAAATGCTGTCCGGCGGGTTCATTTCCGGGTGACGCTTCAACGCTTTTACCCCGTCCACAGGCGCAGTGAACTGTTTATCCCACAGCAGGATAAGATCGCCCCGGTGGAAAACCGGCAGAGTATTGATTACTTCCTCTTTTTCACCTACGCTCCGTTTCCACATCACGGTGCCCGCAAAGATAACGACGTCGGGAGCAGCGCTCAGATTGCAAAGCCGCCGCGTCACCGAAGACCGCCCGACTTCGGGCAAGATCCCGCTTAAAAAATCTTGCATGACAGGCTCATAAAACGGCGAAACGGTGGTATGCTCATTTGGTCGGTCATTGATATCGGTAAAGTACGACTCCGCCAGGAGAATGATGAACAGCGTGTTTTGAGGGGCGTCTTTACGTGCTCTGTCAAGCGCCTCCTGCAGCAGTTCGCAGGTAAAATCTTCGTACCACGAAAACCATTCCAGTTGTCTCTGTTTTTTCAGCCAGTGCAGAAACGCCCGGCGCCCCTCGCCCGGCTTCGGGCGCTCCTGTAGCGGCGGGCGCAGGCTCGGAAGAAGAATGTGATCGATGATCGCACCGAAATCGGCATCGTCGCCGGCTCTTCTGACGGCCGCGATTGCCGCATTCAACTCCGGGCGTAAGGCGTTGAACCGTGCCTCTTCCTGCTGCCGTGCCTGCACGAACACGTCGCTATAACTTGCCAGCGCAATGACTCTAATACGTATCGAAACCATAGACGCGCCGCCTCACGAACACGGCTCAACCGTCGGGCTCCTTTTTCTGAGCGGCGCTTCCCACGGGTATCCAGAGAACCTCAATCTCCGAATTGTTTTCCGGGATAAAATTATCTCCTGAGATGTCCACCAATCCACCCCGTTTCACCGGAATCATCCCGGAATTTTGCTGGCTATAGGTGTTGCTGTCATTGCTGGGGATATTTGCAATCTCTATATAACAGAAGCCTATAATCTGTACCGCACACACGGCCATAGATGGACCCGGCTTTTCACTGTAAGCGATGTTGGCAATCAGGAATCCATCCGTATCGGCCGTATATCGCGTATGGAATCTTGACCCCTTGCATATCGGATGCATCATATCTTGATCAAAGAGATCAATCTGAATGTTCGTCCCGCGCGTCTCCAATGAACGCTGTATCGTGACGGAATCTGCAGTCAGCTTTCCTTGTACGTTCAGAGAATTTTCCACGGTCTCTCCGATGACAGTCAGATTGCCGTTCACGTACAGCGCACTGTTGACGTTCAGGCCACCGCAGATATTTGCGCCTCCGCTAAACTTTGCATATTCGTCAAAGTAGGCTTGTTGAACAAAAGCCGCCGGCCCGTTAAACGCGGCCGATTCGCCGACGGTAAGATACGACGGCTGAAGCACGGGATTTGCCACCGTCACCGTAAGGTGCCGGTAGATGTAAACGGACCGGTACCCCGCCTGCGGCTGGTCCCCATCCCAGTCGCCCGTCATGGAGGCAACAAGCACAAAGGCGGTATCGTTCTGCACGCCTTCCTGCAGCACACAGGAGGTTTGCGTTCCCTGGTACACAAGGTTCCCGTCTTTCTGGTAGAGTTTGAAATAGGTGCCGTTGCTCTCCCAGGCAAAGCGGATTTTTTCTCCTGTTTGAAATTCACTGCGGGGAACGGTATACTGATCGGCAGCGGTCGTGATGAAATTGTCGGCGTAAAATTCCGGCTCGCCTTTGACGCAGTTGAATTGATAAAGCCTGTCCTGCATCTCCTGCTGGTTGTCCGGCGACGATGTCTCCTGGATCTGTATTGTGGAACTGCCGCATTGCCCGCTGATATCGCCGAAGATGGAAAACGTCTGATTGCCGCTGATCTTATACAGTTTCTCATCCCTGCAGACCATCGTGAAAGCCGCATAGGGTGTTGCGCTTCTGACTCCCAGCCTACCGCCCGCATCCTCTTCCTTTGTCAGCAGGGACCAATCGGCGTTATTGGCGGCAATGGAAGGCATGGACGCAAAGAGGGCGTCCGGCGTGTTCCCGTAAGGGACCGCGATGATGATCTGTTTACAATAGGCGCCTTGCGGATTCAGCAGGGAGATATTCAGCCTGCCCGTGGCGGGCATCCACGGCACGCTTGCCTGCATGGGCGAAGGCGATGTAGACGCGGCGTACTGCAGCAATACCTGCAATTCTTGAGTATTCATAGTCTTTTTTTCTCCGGTTACTCCGAGATCGTTGAACATGTCTTCAACAAAAATCGGTAACGTCTCAGTTTTTCCGTAGCCTGTCTGTGCCCCGTCTCCTTACGTGATCGTTCCCTCTCCGTCGTTAAATACATTCTGCCGGTAGCCCGCTCTCCCCTGATCCCGGCACAAAGCCGGCGGATGGTGATGGTCTGTCTGACCCTTCCAACGCTCCCACCCTGGAGGGCCAGCCGGAGGAGCCAGGCAAGCTCCAAGCATCGCAGTGATGGAGGTGCTCGGGGAAGAACGTGGGCTCAAAGACGCCCGAGTTCCGAAAGAGGGTCTGGTCATGGCGGAGGAGGAGGGAGTGTGCCATGGGTCAGTCTGGAGAGAAGGGATGGGTGAACTACCCGCCCTGAAGGGCGGGGCTTCCTGCTTCATGGACAATACATCAAGAGAATTCAGAACTCAAGCGCACGTTTTTCCACCATGAGGCGGAACGTCACAGGTCTAACTTCACGAACTCGTTCCTTGCCATAATTTCTTCGACATCATCCGTGAGCCGCTGTTTTTTTACTTTTCCACCAGCTTCGCGAGCGTATCGTCAAGCGTCTCGTCCGGGCGCCTGAGAGCCAAAATCTCATTATACATCTCTTTTGAGACGGGAATGTTCTCCGTAGCCAACATTGAAACCTGATCTGTGCTGAGCGGGGATATACTTTCTTTCGCTCGGCAAGTGAAAGGGCGAGAGGCCGAGCCGGAACAGACGAGGTACGGGCATTTTCTCACCGAAATTCATGTGATGTAGAAGCAGACGCACTGCCCGGACCCCGCCCGGAAGTGGGTGAATGCCATCCATTTTGACGATATGGTCACCCAGGGAGCAAATTTATATCTCCGGCTCCCGATAGAGCTTCTTAATCAGTCATGCCCGTCACCATGGATCTGATCAGGAAGAAGCGGTCCAGGATTCTCGTAATAGCCGAGCGGCACGGTATCACGAACCTGCAGGTCTTCGGGTCGGTCGCCCGCGGCGAAACGGGGCCGGAGAGCGACCTCGACCTCCTGGTGGAGCTGGAGCCAGGCAGAAGTCTCCTCGATCATATTGCACTCATCCAAGATCTGGAGAAAGTCCTCGGGTGCCGGGTGGATGTGGTGACAGAGACGGCGCTCAAGGAGCGATACAGAAAGAGAGTCCTCAGTGAGGCAGTGCTGTTATGAGGGACGGGAACGAGCGGCTCCTCGACATCCTGGAAGCAATCGAGGAGATTGAGCGACACGCGGCCCGGGGGAGGGACATTTTTTTGCAAGATGGCAGGAGCGGGGGCACCGTCAGGAACGACGTTCCCCCTAGGAACGACTGTCCGCAGGACAGGAGTTTGAGAAGACATCAGGCTTCGAGGCGCGAACACAGTGAGCGTGAGCACCGTTAGGTGCGAGGAACGGAGTTGGAGCACCAGGGGTGCGAGTTACGACTCCTTCCCCAGCGCGGACGGGATCTCCCACCAGGCGGCCATCCCGCCCGTGCCCCGGTCGGTGAAGGACCCCCTCGCCTCGAACGAGACGAACGTGACCGGGACGCTCGCTCGACGTCCTCGTCGCGGCGAAGGACTGCGGGGTGCCCGCCATCGTGGCCGCCTCTTCCTCGATCTACGGAGACATCCTCAACTCCTGGGTCATCCCTGCCCCCCTCGACGCTGAAGATGTAGTGGGGGTTCCAAGTCCGCCAGACGGTGATCTCCCGAACCGTCCGCCCCCCGGGGCACGAGATCAACGAACTCGGCCTTACGAGAACATTAAGGCTCTCGTGGCAGGAGATCTTCCCAACCGGAAGGTAGTCCTGCGGCGCCTCAGAATTCACCGCCACGTTTATCGGTTCTCCCTCCTATCTCTTATTCATCAGGTGAAACCGGTTATGTCCGATGTTACCATCAGAGTTCCCCAGGATATCGTCCAGGCGCTCCGGCTCCCTCCCGACGTCGTTGCCGTCGAGTTGCAACGGGAGCTTGCCGTGGCGCTCTACCAGCGGGGCATCCTCTCTTCCGGGAAGGCGGCGGCTCTTGCAGGGATGAACCGGTGGGAGTGGGAGGAACTACTCGGAGCACGGAAGATCCCCCGGCACTATGCCGAAGAAGACCTCGACCAGGACATTGGCTATGCCGATCGCGGTCAGTAATTCTTCGCCACTGATTCACCTCTCGATGGTCGGGCATATCGGCCTTCTTCGCCACTTTTCATCAAGTTGCATTTTCAATGCAATTGCTTCAGATCTTTGATCTGGGGCAGTGTGCATCCCTCCCGCGGTCTGGCGGGAGGTCGTAGAACTGGGCGGCAGCCGTCCGGGGGCCATCGAGATCCGGGAAGCCCGTGAGTCGGGGTGGCTACGTGTGGTCGAGCCCTCCGATAAGGCTCTGGTGCGCCTGCTTGAGCAGGAACTCCACGCCACGGGAACTGTGAACAGTTCCCTGTCAGGCAAATTTCCAATTCGCCGTGGGGCGAAGCAGAGAGTATTGCCCTTGCTCTTGAGATCCGGCCCGATGTGCTTCTCCTTGATGAGACCGAGGCCCGCCGCGTAGCGGGGCTCTACAGTCTTCCAGTCACCGGCATTATCGGACTATTGATTCAGGCGAAACGTGAAAGGCAGGTTTCTTCACTTGCGGAGGAGATGGACCGGCTACGCCAACAGGGGAACTTCTGGATCCAGGATGCCCTCTATTGGCGCGTTCTTGAAACGGAGAAGGACGAGTAAGCCGAAATTTTCGATTAGGAATGGGGCCAGTCAGTTCCGTCGCATGTAGGTGGAACGATATAGGGGGCGAAAGCCCCCTCAGTTCAGTGCGGGTACGGCGTCCGCCTAGGTCTCGACCGCATCGTGGATAGTGTCGTCCTGGTAGGACGAGATCCGGACGATCTTCCGGGTGAAGGTGACGTAGTAGTCGCGACTGGCCCTCAGGGCAGGAACAGGAGCACCGGCAGGTGCGACACACCCGCCGGGTCGTGGCACTTGAGCTGGGCGTAGTAGGTTTCGCGGGCGTTGTTCCGCTCGGCATCCGCGCCCATCGCGATTCGCACCTGCGGTGCTCCCGCTCCGTTCCTGCAGAACTTCGTGCCTACCGGAGCATCGCGGCCGCGAGGGCCTCCGCGGCGTTCATCTCGAAGGCAGCGATGGTCGGGAACTGCAGGGAGACGGTCCCGACCCTCTTGCCCTCGCCGTCGACGAAGTTCACCTTCGCGGTGTAGTGCTCGCAGTTCCGGACGACGGCGGGAACAGGCTGCCCGTCGGCGCCGGTATACCCGACGCACCCGAAGGGATTGTCGTCGATGACGGACAGAATAAAGTTGTCAAACGATACTGCGTCGGCGATCGGGATCGCAAGATCCCAGACCGCCGTCTTGTTCACGGTCTTCTGCACAAGGTCTGCCACGATGGTTTCTCCTTTCACGGCACAATGCTCCGGGTTGTGCCTGATAGGAAGATGCGAAGCATCTTCCGTGGCCTGCATGCTTCCCGGGATATGACAGACAACTATAGGGTGGACGGGGGGAGGTATTAGTCTGATTTTATCGGGAATGGCAGAGCGGGCCCCGACGAGGATTTTGGGACATTGTGCAGAACACAAGCAGCAGGCCCCGCATTCAGGAGGGTGTTTTCCAGAGGGTCGAGAAGGTACCTTGGGGTATAAACTTCTGACCAGCACCGATCTTGCTATACGCGATCGTCCGGGAACCCCTTACGGTTGGTTACTTTTGCTTCTCCGCCGGCTTTGCCACGCCCGGCCTCATCAAGAATTAACCGGATCCCCTGCTTGAAAACCGGGAGATCATCGTGTACGGTCAGGAATACGGCTTCGTAATCCACACCGAAGTAATGATGGACGATCCGCATCCTCGCCGCCTCCCTCCAGGGAATCTCAGGGTGACCTTCACATAACTCCGGCGAGACCATCTTTGCCGCCTCGCCGATAATGGTCAGCATACGCTCGATCCCGGCACGTTGCAGTCGCCGGCCCCTGAGGTCTTCCACCGACGAGATGCCTTCGGAGAACTCCTCAATGCTTATGATAGCATCAAGGATATGATGGAGATATGCGAGGTCTTCCGGCGTCATAGATCACCACGGCATCACGGTATATTGCATCGGCGAGGTAGGGGCTCACGGCGTTCTCGGTGACGAGGTCCACCTTCATGCGGAGAGCCCGGGCGAGTTCGTCCTCGATGCGAACAAGCGAAAAGAGGCTTTTTTTACGGGCGAACCGGACCAGGATATCGATATCGCTTGCCGGGCCAGCATTTCCCCGTGCATACGAGCCGAAGATCGCGATCCATTCGGCATCGTTCCGGGTGAGTATCGCGACGATGATCTCCCGTGCTGTCCTGGTTAATGTACGTCCTGCCATTTCGCCCGACCGTATCTGTATGCTGGGTAATATGACGCTCACCCCGTATCAGTCTTTTGAAGGATGAGGCGGCTCGCCGGGGAGCGTGGGCGATCAGCTCCGCCTCTCCTGAAGACGGGGGCAGCCGCGGCAGGGCAAGCGGCTTCCGTTGGAATTTCTAATTATAACCTTTACGGTCAGGCGTTTTGGGCCCCTCGTCAGATTGCCCTCCGGGAGGGTTACCAGGACGGCCGGGGAAAAGACCACCCGGGAGCTCGGTCTTACGAGACGAACCGGGACGTGAAGTGGATTTGTAAGACGCGACGGGCCACAGGGTGCGATGTTCCGAAGGAACGGAGCTTGAGCACCGCCAGGTGCGAGGCCGGAGCGGGAGCACCGGCAGGAACGACACTCCAGCGGAATGCGACGGGCCAAAGGGCCGGAGCATGAGCACCGGCAGGTGCGAACGGAGTTCGAGCACCGGGGCACGGACGGCATCCTCCACCATGAGGCCATCCCTCCGTGCCCCGGTCGGTGAAGGACCCGCTCGCCTCGAACGAGGCGAACGTGACCGGCACGCTCGACGTCCTCGTGGCGGCGAAAAGCTGCGGAGTGCCCGCCGTGGTTGCGGCTTTTTCTTCCTCGGTCTACGGGGACACCCCGGCTCCGGGGTCATGGCCGGCCCCGCTCGACGCTGAAGATGTAGTGGGGAGTTCTGGGCCCGGTGGACGTTGATCCCCTCTGCAGAAGATGTACCAGTAGCGGCTGGAGAAGATGGGATATTAAAGGAGGGCCGTGCACGGGCTGAAAATGAAGGGGCGAAGGCTGCAAACTGGGGTGGCACAGGGGAGCAGCTAGATACTAATGAGAAGAGCTTCAGATCCGGGTAGAAAACCGGAGCAGGAGGTTACGCCGCCTGCAGGATCTCGATGATCCGATCGATGACCGATGTAACGGCTCGGTTGTTGAGACGGCCGGCCCGGTAGAGGATCAGGTTGGTACTGGCAGAGAAGAGCCGGTTAGGCCGGACATTGCTCGGTTTGTGGAGCGTTCCCTCCACAAAGTCCACATCGGCGATGCCAATAGAGTAACGATCCCGGATCTGGCGGCTCGTGATCTGGCAGAGGATGACGTCATCCCCGCCGGGTGTCGCAATGACTAGAGCCGGGCGCCGTTTCACTGTTGAGAGATCTGAGAAGGGAAATGGTACAACGACAACGTCGCCCTTTACAAATCGCTCCACGCCTCTTCCTCCTCGGGCTGGAGCCAGTCTTTCCGGAGCGCGGGTTCGCTCGCGAGGGCGGTGTCGGGGGCGGCCTTCCGGCGTTGGGATTTGAGGAACCGAATGAAATCAAGCACTTCACCGTATGTCCGGGGTGAGAGGTCGTTCAACTCGTTGATGATCTCCTCTTTTACTTGGGTCATGGAAGCCTCACCTCTGGGGTATATGATCCTCTGGTGCTTCAATCTACATATCTCTGTCTGAAGAGGAGTCGTTTGCCGGGGCGATCTATGCCCCAGCACTGAGAAAAGTTGCGTGGGGGACCTCCGTCCCCCTCTCACGCCTGTGCGGGAACCGCGTCCGTCGAAGGCGCTCGCACCGCGGTCCGGACAGCGTCGTCCTAGTAGGACGAGATCTGGACGGTGGTGTGGGTGAAGGTGACGTAGAAGTCGCGACTGGCGGGAGTGGAGTGCGAAGGGCCGGAGCATGAGCACCGCAAGGTGCGATTACGAGCGGCAGGAGCAGGAGAAGACCGAAGGGCTTCGACTCGCGAGGGCTCGTTTGAACCAGAGCGTGAGAAGCCGAAGGCTTCGAATCACCCGACGGGTCGTGGCACTTGAGCTGAGCGTAGTAGGTCTCGCGGGCGTTGTTGCGCTCGGCCTCCCCGCCCATCGCAGTAGCGAGGGCCGCGTTCTCCATCGCCTCCGCGGCGTTCGCGTTGAAGGCGGCGATCGAGGGGGACTGCAGGGAGACGGTCCCGACCCTTTTCGCGGTATCCTCGTCGATGAAGTCCACCTTCGTGGTGTAGTGCTCGCGGTTTCGGACGACGGCGGCGACCGGCTGGCCGTCGGAGCCGGTATACCCGACGCACCCGAAGGGGTTGTCATCGATGATGGTCTCGATGGGGTTGTCAAACGACGTTACGTCGGCGATCGGGACGGTGAGGTCCCGGATCGCCGTCTTGTTCACGGTCTTCTGCACGAAGTCTGCCCATGGGTTTTTCACTCCTCACGGCACAACGCTCCGGGTTGTGCTTGATAGGGAGACGCGAAGCGTCTTCCGTGGCCTGCATGCTCCCGGGAATATGACAGACAACTATAGGGTGGACGGGAGAGGATATCAGTCTGACTTTACCGGGGATGGCATAGGGGAGATTATACGAAAAAAGCGCCGGAAATAGATCTTCACCACGGAGACATTCCCCGTAACCGGCTACCGGTTAGAAATGCTTTTAGGTGCGGGAGATAGAAGTGATTCTCAAAGGAAGGAGCGAGACGTGAATCGCAGCAAAGATGAGATCATCGAGTTAGTAGACCGGGATTCAGTCATCATCTCGCACCATGCCCGGGTCAGGATGTTTGAGCGCAACATTTCCACCGATGATCTCCTTGCGGCGATCAGGGTCGGTGAGATCGTCGAAGCGTATTCCGACGATGAGCCCTGCCCCTCGTTGCTCATGCTCGGCTTTATACGTGACCACGCGTATCATGTAGTACTCGGGATCTGCGATGATCATCTCCGGGTCATCACCGCCTACGTGCCGGATGACGAACACTGGATCGATATGCGAACGAGGAGGAAGAAAGAATGATTCCAGAGAGATGCACATTCTGTAAAGGGACCCTGCAGGAAGGAAAGACCGAATTCATTGCACGGGTCGGGGATGAGATCATCGTCATCCGGGATGTCCCGGCCTACATCTGCGACCGTTGCGGCGAAGCATACTACAGCGCGGAGGTCTCCCGGAAGATCGATGCCGTGATGAAGGATGTCCACAGCGGCAGGCTCTGCTGTCGGCCTCTCGCGGCAGGCGAGGTTGAACTCACGGGGTGAGGCCGGCAGGTCCGCCGGAACAGGTACAGTAACTTCTGGACCGGCGGCAATACTCTGCGGCCGGACAAGCGCTTTTTTCTACCAAGATTCCTGCATATAGTCCTTACGGTCAGCCTTTTTCTCTTCCCCGTCCTACTGTCCTCCAGGAAGGTTACCAAGATGACCGGGGAGAAGACCACCCGGGAACTCGGTCTTGCGAGACGAACCGGGACGTGGAGTGGATCTGCCGGGCGCTGCAGAGAATGGGGGCGCAGGATGAAGAATTTGAGGCCTGGATCCGGGCGCTGGAGCGGCTCTCGGGCGGAGAAAGCAGGGGAGGAGAGGAGGCCCTCCTGCACCGCGGAGCGACGCGGTGACGCTCGCGATCCAGACGCCGTTTCTCGACAAGAAGGACCTCCTGCCCGACCGCACCCCCCTGATCGAGGGGCTGCGGAACGTCGGGCGGCACCTGACGCCGGGGACGCTGGTGGTCCTCGAGTCGACGATCACCCCCGGGACGACCGCCGGGATGGCCCGCGAGATCCTCGAAGGCGAGTCCGGACTCGTCGCTGGGGAGGATTTTGCACTGGCGCATGCCCCCGAGCGGGTGATGGTCGGGCGGCTGCTCAGGAACATCCGGGAGCACGACCGGGTCGTCGGCGGGATCGATGGGGTCTCGACGGCACGTGCCGTGGAACTCTACGCGCCGGTCCTCACGACCGGGAGGGTCATCCCGATGACCGCGACCGCGGCCGAGGTGACGAAGACCGCCGAGAACACCTTCCGCGACCTCCAGATCGCGGCCGTGAACCAGCTCGCCCTCTACTGCGAGGCGATGGAGATCAACGTCTACGACGTCCGGGCCGGGGTGGCGTCGCTCAAGGGCGAGGGGATCACCCGGGCGATCCTCTGGCCGGGGGCCGGGGTCGGCGGCCACTGCCTGACGAAGGACACCTACCACCTGGAGCGGGGGGTGCAGGTGCTCGGGGGAGAACTCGACTTTCCGGCCGGCCGTGAGTCCCTCTACACTCTCGCCCGCGGGATCAACGACTTCATGCCCGAACATATGTTGCATTTGACGAAGTCGGCGCTGGCACAGGCCGGGAAGACGCTCGCGGGTTCGAAGATTGCGCTGCTCGGCTGGGCGTTCATCAACGACTCCGACGACGCCCGGAACACGCCGGCGGAGCCGTTCCGTGATGCGGCGCTCGCCGCGGGCGCGCTCGTCCGGGTGCACGACCCCTGGGTCGACCCGGCGACATCGCCGGACGTACCGCCGGGGCTCTCGCGGGACCTTGCGGGGGTGCTTGCCGGCGCGGACGCGGTGGTGGTCTTTGCCGGGCACAAGGAGTACCGGGGGCTGGTGCCCGCTGGGGTCCGGCGGTTGTGCGGGTGTGAGCGGCCGGCGATCGTCGATGGGCGGAATGTCGTGGACCCTGATGTGTGGATCGGTGCGGGGTTTGTGTATCAGGGGATCGGCAGGGGCGACAAGAACCGTCACGCGTTGCGGGAATAATATCTTTTTTCCCTGCCTGTAACGTGCAGAGGGGCGGGAGATCGGCCCAACGTCCCCTCTAGAGACGATACTATGGAAGGTGGGAAACAGAGATCGGTTTGCGGCAGGTGAATGCTGGGCGCGGTTCTTTCACCGACACACGGCCCCGGCATCTCCGATGGCATAGAGGCCGGGCTCCCCGGAGAGAATGGTAGAGGATGGCCGCTCAGAAAGAGTCATCATCGCCACAGCCCCCCGCTCATCGAGGGTCGGTTGCTCCCCTCGATCTCCCTGCTGTCCGTCTCGATATCGGTCATGGGTATCCTCACAGGCGAGAAGTTATCGAATAGGTTCCTTATCAAGCATCTGCCTGACCGCAACCTGCAGGTCCGGGAGCTTGTTCCGGACGACGTCCCACACGATCTCGTCATGGATACCGAAGTATGCGTGAATCAGGATGTCCCGCATCCCCATGATCTTTCTCCAGGGGACGCCGTTATACTCACCTTTGAGCGGCTCGGGGATGAGCTTCGCGGCCTCGCCGATGACCATGAGGTTCCGGATCACCCCATCTTGCACGAGGTTGTTCTCCGTGAACGCTTCATAGTTCATCCCTCGTGTATACTGCTCAATCCTCTCGATAGCCTCGAGAATATCACGGAGATAGAGGTTATACTCCCGGGGCATACCGGATACTCCGGAGGATATACGGCGCGAGAGCCGGCTTGACGGTATCGCGATCGACAAGGTCGACTCTCCTCCTGAAGAGATCTTCGAGGAAGAACTTGAGGTCCATATACGCATCAAAGGAACGCCCGCCCTCCTCAAACTCGATGAGGATATCGATATCGCTCTCCTCATGCTCTTCCCCCCGGGCGAAGGAACCGAAGATCCCGATCCGCCGGATGCCGAGGTTCCGGATCTGCTCCCGGTGTTCCGCCAGCGCTCCGAGGATGCTCTCAGCCGTAAGCATGCTGCACCATACTCCTGTTACCCGTCGGTCGGGATAACGCTTTTCCCCCGCGGGTTGCCGAGCGGCGACCCTCTGTTTGATATCGTCGAGATATCTACCGGCCAGCGGCGGAGCGTAGCCGCAGACCTGCGCAAAAATACTCCGGTAGACGGTGAGCGGGGTGTGGTCGTGCCAGCAGTTGACATAGACCGGGACGACCCTTTGGATCTCCTCCCTGACTTCCCAGAAGAGCCGGCGGGCGGCGGTGGCCCTCCCGGCCCCCAGCAGACCACGGAGGACGGCGGAGAGGGCGCTCCCGCCCCGTAGGACAGGCCGGAGGAGGAAGGCGAGTCCCGGACGGTCTTCCTGGTGAAGGTGACGTAGGAGTCGCGACTGACGAGAGCGCAGCGAGCGGCAGGAGCAGGAGAAGGCCGAAGGGCTTCGACTCACGAGGGCTCGTTTGAACCAGAGCGTGAGAAGCCGAAGGCTTCGAATCACCCGACGGGTCGTGGCACTTGAGTTGAGCGTAGTAGGTCTCGCGGGCGTTGTTGCGCTCGGCCACTCCGCCCATCGCGGCCGCGAGGGTCGCGTTGGCGAGAGCCTCCGCGGCGTTCGCATTGAAGGCGGCGATCGAGGGGGACTGCAGGGAGACGCTCCCGACCCTTTTCGCGGTCTCCTCGTTGATGAAGTCCACCTTCGCGGTGTAGTGCTCGCGGTTCCGGACGACGGCGGCGACAGGCTGACCGCCGGGGCCGGTATACCCGACACACCCGAAGGGGTTGTCGTCGATGACGGTCTCGATGAGGTTGTTAAACGACGTTACGTCGGCGATCGGGACGGCGAGGTCCCGGATTGCCGTCTTGTTCACGGTCTTCTGCACGAAGTCTGCCATGGGTATCTCCTTACTTCCCGGAGATATGGGCAGACAACCCTACAGTACGCTCCTAGGTGATATCAGCCGGATCCTATCACCAGAGCTGCCGAGAGACCGAAGGCCATCCTATTGCTGTTTTTCCAAAGAGACCTCCTCCAGGAAGACGGGGCCATACCGGACACTCAGGAGAGTTACTCATTCTTTCCCGGGCCGGGACCTGCCGAACTGGGGTTCCGGGTGAATATCGTGACGAGAATGTTCGTATCGAGCAGATATCGGCTCATATACGGTTCCATTCATCCCGCAGGTTTCGAATTTCAGCCTTCAGATCGATGTTTAAGTCTCTGTATATTCCCCGATATTTTTCGGGATCCGGAACCCCAACCCGTTTGTCGGCAGGTTTTTCGGCATTCAGGCTGTCCCAGAGGTCGATTGGCACGATAACGCCAGTCTTTCTTCCTTCTGCATCACAGATGTATTGCACTCCCATGCCACACACTCCAGGATATGCAGATGTAGGTGCTCCAGGCAGATGATACTTTTCCCGCTCCGATCTCCTCCTCTTCGGGAACATCCACCACTGCCCGGTAAAACAAAACGTCCCCACAGGTAAGGGGGGCCGCCCCGGTTGCCAAGCTCCCGGCACGGGAAAAAAAGAGCGGGGGTAAGAGACTTCCTTTCACTCCGGTGCGGGGACGGCGTCGGCCCAGGTCGACCGCATCATGGATCGCGTCGTCCTCTCTGGACGAGGTCCGGATGGTCGTACAGGTGAAGATGGCGTTGGAGTCGCGATGTTCCGACAGGAGCGGGAGCACCGTCAGGAACGACGCTCCTCCTAGGAACGACTGTCCGCAGGACAGGAGTTTGAGAAGACATCAGGCTTCGAGGCGCGAACACAGTGAGCGTGAGCACCGTTAGGTGCGAGGAACAGAGTTGGAGCACCGGAGGTGCGAGTTGTGACTCCTTCCCGGGTGCGGACGGCATCTTCCACCAAGCGGCCATCCCGTCCGTGCCCCAGCCAGGAGTCGCTCTACACCCTCGCCCGCGCCATCAGCGACTTCATGCTGGCGCACATGCTGCACCTGACGAAGTTGGCGCTCCCCGGCCGGGCCTTCGTCAAACGGCTCCGACGACGCGTGGAACACGCCGACGAAACCGATCTATGAGGCGGCGCTCGCGGCGGGCATGATGCACGACCCCTGGGTGGACCCGGCGACGTCGCCGGACGTCCCGCCGGAGCTCTCGCGGGCGCGGACGCCACAAGGAGTACCGGGGGTTGGTGCCTGAAGAGGTGCGGCGGTTGTGCGGGTGCCAACACCCGGCGATCGTCGACGGGCGGAATGTTGTGGATCCGGATGTGTGGATCAACGCGGGGTTTGCGTACAGGGGGATCGGCTGGAACGATAAGAACCAGCACGCACTACAGGAATACTACCTCCTTTTTCAGTCTGACAGTTTAACGTGCGAGGCGGCATGGCAGGAGATCGCCGTTATCATCTTATGGAGGCTGAGATGGAAGCCGGTGTACGCAAACAGAGATCGTTTGTAGCGGATCTCCTTGCAGAATCAAGGGTGCCGTTGGTGAGTGAAGGTCTGAAAGGCCGACCTTCGCCCGGATAACTGAATCGACTTTGAGACCGCTTCTTGAAAAGCCTACGTGTGAAGTGGTTACCATAATCCCTGCCGGACCCGCTCCCACATGGATTTTTGACGAGATGAAGGCGAGGACCACATCGCGGTCACCCTCATGGAGGACAAGTGCCGGGCGCAGGTTTGTTGCGGTGAGATGGGGAGGAGGAAACGGTATCAGAACAATCTTTCCTTTCATCGCTATGCAGCCCCGGCATCCCTGATGGTATAGAGGTCGGGCTCCTCGGAGAGAAAAGCGGAGAGCGACCGCCCGGAGAGTTTCATCATCGCCATGCTCTCCCTCTCATTGAGGAGAAGATCGAGCTTTTCAGTGAGCACCCTGATGCTCTCCCTGACGTCTGCTTGCCGGTCATGAGTATCCTCAACAAGAAATTATGCAGATGATCAGGGATCTCGTCCCGGATCGTTCTCCGGATGAAGCGGGAAAAGTGATCCCTATCGGGTAGGTTCCTTATCGAGCATCTGCCTGACGGCAACCTGCAGTTCCGGGATTTTGTTCCGGACGACATCCCACACGATCTCGTTATGGACCCCGAAGTAGGCGTGAATCAGGATGTCCCGCATCCCCGCAATCTTTCTCCAGGGGATACTGGTATGCTCGCATTTGAGCGGCTCGGGGATGAGCTTCGTGGCCTCACCGATGACCATGAGGTTCCGGATCACTCCATCCTGTACAAGATGGTTCTCCATGAACGCTTCGTAGTCCATTCCCTGTGTATATTGCTCAATCCTCTTGATTGCCTCAAGGATATCACGGAGGTAGAGGTTATATTCCCGGGGCATACCGGACGCTCCGGAGGATGTGGGGTCTTAAAGCCGGCTTGATAGTATCGCGGTCGACGAGGTCGACCCTTCTCCTGAAGAGATCTTCGAGGAAGAACTTGAGATCCATATACGTGTCGAAAGAACGTCCCCCCTCCTCAAACTCGATGAGAATATCGATATCGCTCTCCTCGTGCTCTTCACCCCGGACGAAGGAACCAAAGACCCCGATCCGCCGGACGCCAAGGCTCCTGATCCGTTCCCGGTGTTCCGCCAGCGCTCCGATGATGCTCTCAGCCGTAAGCATGCCGCACCATATTTCTGTTACCCGCCGATCAGGATAACGCTTTTCCCTAGGTGGCCGGTCGCGGGGAGATGGTGACGCAACGCTTTACACTCATCTGGACAGGAGACTCCCTGCGGCAATCCACTGGATAGGCATGCTGCTCCCGGCGACAATCCTCGCCGGTGACCGGATGAGTAGCGGCAGGACAGACATTTTTCGCGCCCCGGATTCTTCAATATAACCCTTACGGTCAGCCTTTTTCTCTTCGACCTCCTATTGTCCTCCAGGAGGGTTACTAAGATGACCGAGGAGAAGACCACCCAGGAGCTCGGTCTTACGAGACGAACCGGGACGTGAAGTGGATCTGTAAGGCGCTGCAGAGAATGGAGGCGCAGGACGAGGAGTTTGAGGCCCGGATCCGGGCGCTGGAGGGCTGGCGCGCGGAGAAGGCCGGCGAGGAGAGGAGGTTATCGAGGGTGAGCGCCGGGGTCGGCGGGGTGGTGGCGGTGCTGGTGAGGGGGCCGGGCGGGGGGAGGAGCAGGCGTCCTCCCCGGCCGGTACCCCGGGTAGACGGATATCCTGGTTCAATTCAGAAGACCCTAAACCGCCCCCCAGCATAGATTCTTCATGCGCTACATCGTCACCGGCGGGGCCGGGTTCATCGGCTCGAACCTTGCGGACACACTCGCACCTACAGCACCACGATGCCATCATCATCGACAACCTCGCCACCGGCCGGCGGGTGAACATCGAGCACCTCCTCGACCACCTCCTCGACCACCTCCTCGACCACCCTGGGTGACATTCCTCGAGGGGAGCATCACCGATCTCGACCTCCTGATGGAGACACGACTGGCCGAAGGGCAGGAGCGGGAGCACCGGCAGGAACGACGTTCCATGGGAACGGAGTTCGAGCACCGGAGGTGCGAGTTGCGACTCCTTCCCGGGTGCGGACGGCATCTTCCACCAGGCAGCCATCCCGCCCGTGCCCCGGCCGGCCGGGAGTCCCTCTACACCCGCGCCGTCAACGACTTCATGCCCGGGCACATGCTCCACCTGACGGAGTCGGCGCAGGCGGGGAAAACCCTCGCGGGCGCGCGGATCGCGTTCCCCGGCCGGGACCTTCATCAACGACTCCGACGACGCGCGGAACACTCCGGAGGAGCCGTTCTACGAAATGACGCAATTTAAAGGCGCGCAGGTCGCGGTACACGGACCCAGATGGACCCAGATCTTACGTCGCCGGATGCACCGCCCGGGCTCTTGCGGGACCTCGAGGATGTGCTCCCGGGTGTGGACGCGGGGGGTCTTTGCCGGGCATAAGGAGTACCGGGGGCTGGTGTCCGCAGAGGTGAAGTGGTTGTGCGGGTGCGAGCGGCCGGCGGTCGTCGACGGGCGGAACGTGGTGGACCAGGATGTGTAGAGCGGGGCAGGGTGATAAGAATAGACATGAACTTAAACCGACGACACAAACAGTTCTATAATACAGTCATGCAGATGTACGACATTCTCCAGCGAGATCCAGAGATCTGGCACCTCTTCACCTGCGCAGAGGAGTACGACGAGACATTCAGGGACGGCTACGACCGGTTCCCTCACTATATGAGCGGCTACCGCGAGCCTTTTGAGCCCCGAGCCTCGCAGTACCTCGCAGAGCAGGGCTACCGCCCCGAGTACCCCGACGGCCAGCCGTTCGCCGTCTGCCTCACTCATGACATCGATACGGTCTACCGCTCCACTCTCTCTAAGGGGTATGCGACCCTCTCCTCCATGAAGAACGGAGACTTTGCAAAGGCCCTCGCAAACGCGAGGCAGATCCGGTCGAAGAAACTCCCCCTCTGCAACTTTCGTGAGATCATGGCCCTCGAAGAGCAGTACGGCGCCAGGTCGAGTTTCTACTTCCTTTCCCTCGCCCCGGGGGATCAGGACTATGCCTACGATGTCAGGGAGCTCGAGGGCGAGATAGGGAGGATCGCCGACGCCGGGTGGGAGGTCGGGCTCCACGGGGGCCACCGGGCTTACTGCGACCCGGAAGCCCTCACGACCGAGAAGCAACGACTGGAAGCGGTCCTTGGCCGGCCGGTCGTCGGCTACCGGAACCACTACCTCAGATTCCGGGTTCCGGAGACCTGGGAGCACCTCAGCCGCGCCGGGTTCCGCTACGACACCACCTTTGGATACGCTGACTGCGCCGGGTTCAGGAACGGGATGTGCCATCCCTTCAAGCCCTATGACCGCCGGGCCGGTCGCGAGATCGACATCCTGGAGATCCCTCTCGCGATCATGGATGGCACGCTCGATCGCTACATGCGGCTCGACGCCGGGAAGGCCTGGGAGGTCGCCCGCCGGCTCATCGACGCAACCGAGCGCTGCCACGGGGTCAT